>JBKPPE010000079.1:0-7245 GCA_046733375.1 Acidobacteriota bacterium
ATGATGTTCAAAGTCAACGCTGTCGGTTTCATGACTGCGGGTGCCACACCAAAGAGCGCCATCGCGGCCAAATAACCGGAAGCACCTGCATGTCCAACCGTCGAATAGAGGACTGCCACGACGAAGATCAATACGGCGATCAGCAATGTGGCGGTGAGCGTCATCAGTGATTCAGGGAAAGGCAGGCGATTCAAACACAGAACGAGCAACATGCGCAAAACTGCGGTCAGTGGCCTAATTTGAATTATTCTCTGCGTGCTCTGCGAAGCCCTCGGTTTGGTCTCTGCGGTTAACGCGGCAAACGTTGGAACAACCGCAGAGGACGCCGAGCATTGCGCAGAGGATCGCAGAGGAAATCGAAAACAGGCCACTACTAAAACTGATTATCGTTTTTGCGGCGTGGCGACGTGGAGGCTATAATCCGTGTTCCCCCGAAAGCTCTCGACATCGCGACCCAGACGGACTTCAGTATGGATCGAGCCAGGCTGGAACACTTCAGGAAACTTTTGCTGACAGAATTGCGCCGCCACGTGCGCCAGGTGAGTGACGAACAGGCGAACGCGATTGACATGGCTGGCGACGGCGCCAAAGAGAGCGCCGATCTCTCGTTGCGCGACGTTATCAGCGAGTTAGGTTTGAAACTTGGCGAGCGCGAATCGCAGATGGTTGCCGACATCGATCAGGCATTACTGCGGATGAAGGAAGGCTCGTACGGCCGCTGTGTTAAGTGCAACAAGCCAATCGATGAAAAGCGTCTCGAGGCCGTTCCCACCGCGCGGTATGACGCGGCGTGTCAGGAAGCCCTCGAAAACGACCACCGGGTTGCTCGACCTTCGCTATGAGACGGTGCCAGTACCATCCGCATCAGCGGATGGATGGATTACGAACGCAACTTGAGTCCTAAACCCACAAGATGACGAGGGGTGGTACCGACCAAATCTCGTGACCAACTATCTTTCACTTCCGATTGGGGATGGCGCACCGAATGAAGTGAACGCCGTGATCGAGATTCCGCGCGGCACAACCAACAAATACGAATACGACAAACAGCTCAACGTATTTCGGCTCGATCGGAATCTGCACTCGCCCGTCCATTATCCCGGCGATTATGGCTTCATTCCGAGTACGCTGAGTCAGGACGGCGATCCGCTCGACGTGTTGGTGCTGGTCGATGCGCCGAGCTTTCCCGGATGTTTGATGTCGGTGCGGCCGATCGGAGTGCTGCAGATGATCGATCAGGGTAAAGAAGACGAGAAGCTCCTGGCGGTGGGAAGCAACAATCCCATCTTCCGGAACGTAAATGATTACGACCAGCTATATCCACACCTACTGCTTGAGATTAAACACTTCTTCACCGTCTACAAAGAATTGGAAGCGAAGTCTTCCCGAGTTGTTGGTTGGCAGAATGCGGAGGCTGCGCGATCGGTGGTGATTGATTGCAAAGAACGCTTTGCGAAGAGCGCCAGGAAATAGACTGAAGTTCAAACCGCAGCCGCGCGTTTGCGATAGTCTTCTCCTTCGATCGTAACCGTCTTGCACATTTCGTAAAGCCGTGAACGCAGCGCGACGCCGATTCGATCTTCGAGTATCTCGCCGTCCTTCTCAGTCTTTCTTGAGTCAGAATAGTTCGTGGTGAAGATCGTCAGACGTTTTTCGTTGTAGCGATTGTTAATGATCTGCATCATCGTGTCGCGCACCCAGTCGGTGGGCTTCGATGCGCCTAATTCGTCGAGCACTAAAACTTCGGCGTCGAAGACGGGTTGCAGCACAGCAAGCTCAGAACTTTGCGACACGGGATTGTAAGAATCCTGAATCTGTCGCAGCAGCGCACCGAACTGATAGAACAATCCGCGCACCTGGTATCGCGCGATTAGCTCTCGCAGAATCGCCACGGCTAAATGAGTCTTTCCGACGCCCACGGGTCCGGTGAAAAGAAGTCCGCGCCCATCGATCGTCAGGTAATCATCGATGACGATTTGCGCTTCCATCTTAGCTGCCCACTTCGAAAGTTCTTCGTTCGCAGCCTCGTAACCCTGAATCGTGCAGTGTTGGTAGCGGGGCGGGATGCGAGCGCTCTTCAACAGGCGCTCGCGCTGATCGGGTGTCTGGCAGCGGCAGCGCCGCGCCCCTTCGCCGGACAAAACTTCCATGCCCGTCCCAAAACAGCGCGGACATTCGGCTTCAGGAATTTGCACGCGTCCCGCGTCCGCTTCGATCAGCGCCGCTGCCGAATCACCATTATGTTTTGTCTCTCGGGTCATCTACTGAAAAAGTTAAGGAGTGGGCAGATTATAACATCGGCTGACCGACGCCGAACTTTTGCCACCGCACGCGTGATTTTTTCTGCAAGTTAGCCTGCGAGTTAGGGAAGAGGAAACGCGTCGGCCGAATTTCTCATCAGAGTATTTGAGGTTATTCAGACCGTGCCGACAAAGAGCCGCAAGTGAGCGGCCGACTATGCGTTAGAGCTGATCGGCACCCAATAACACTCGGTTCCTCCTGTGATGGCCGCCCGGTAAGAAACGCCGGGCGGTCCTTTTATTTTCCGCAATGAAATCCGGTGCATGGATGACCCATCGCTACTCAACTGCATCTTTCCGTCACGCACCATCGATACGGCCGGCAGCCTGATGGATTCGTGGCGGCTGAAATCCGCAATTAACAAGGCGAAAAAGCCAAGCAACAGCGTGGGTCGATCTGTTTCATGGGCGTGTTCGTCTCGGATGAAAATGAGCTGAAAAGTCGAGCGGAAATCGCGTTCGCGGTTTCACATTTTATGGATGTTGATGCTAAAGTACAGGGTTTGTTTTGACACCCTGACCGCTGTCTGTGGATACATTGAGAGAGATTGTCGCTACCGACCAAGCGCCACGCGCGATTGGGCCGTATTCTCAGGCGATTCGCGCAGGCAATCTGTTGTTCTGTTCAGGCCAGATTCCCATCGACCCGGCAACTGGTGAATTTGTTTCTGGCGGAGTCGCTGAACAGACCGAACAGGTGATGCGCAATCTTTCGGCCGTTCTGAGTGCAGGTCACTCGAGCTTAAACCAAGTCGTGAAGACCACGGTTTTTTTGGCGGACATGGACGACTTTACGGCAATGAACGAAGTCTACGGACGCTTCTTTGACGCGTATCCGCCGGCACGAGCGACCGTTCAGGCAGCACGCCTGCCGCGCGACGCAAGAGTCGAAATCGAAGCAATCGCCGTTATTGAATGAGTTTAGAGTTCAACCTTTAGGTTGCAAGCTGAAGCTTGAACTCTAAACTGAGTTTCAGAGGTAACACAATGGCAAAACGATGTGAGGTTTGCGGCAAGGGGCCGCAGTTTGGAAACAACGTATCGCACGCGAATAACCGGACGCCCCGGAGGTTTAATCCAAATCTTCAGCAGGTGCGGGTGCAACTTCCCAACGGAAGCGCACGTCGGGTGCGCGTGTGCGCGAAGTGCATCAAAGGCGGCAAGATTGCCAAAGCCGCTTGAGTATCGATTGGACGACAGGCCGCCGGCCTGTCGGCATGATTTTAGAAACGAGTGGACGGGCTAGCAGCCCGTCTTACGTTGAAGGAGCAACGAAGTGAATAGAATCTCTACCCGTCTTGTCCTGTTTCTGGTTATCAGCGTCATCGCAATTTTCGGCGCGGCCTGTTCGTCAGCGAACACGACACCGGAAGCCACCGTCGCGGCGACTGTCAATGGCAGAAAGATAATGTCATCGGAGGTTGAGCGGATCATTCATAAGCAGGCGGAAGGCAAAGAGTCTCAGATGTCGGCTCATGATCTGGCGCAAGCACGCCTGCAGGTCCTCGATGATTTGATTAAGCGAGAAGTCCTGTTCCAAAAAGCAGAACAGGAAAAGCTCCTGCCGACGGAAGATGAGATTACCAACGCCATCAACACGCAGAAGCAACAGACGGGCATGACCGATGAAGAATTCCAACGCCAACTGAAAAATCAGAATATGACGATGGAAGCATTGCGCGAAGACGCGAAGAAGGATCTCGCGATCAATAAGCTGTCGGACAAATATGCCGGAAAGATCACGATTAGCGATCGCGAAGTCGAAGATTTCTACACCGCGAACAAAAGCTCATTTGTGAACGCACGCGGTGCGCGGCTCGCGGTCATCATCGTCGATCCGGCCGACAACTCAGGTCAGGGAATTACACAGAATGACGCGAAGGGCGACGCTGCCGCGAAGGCCAAAATCGACGACATCTATTCTAAATTGAAAGGGGGCGCGACGGATTTCGCTACCGTCGCCAGAGCACAAAGCGAAGATGCGCAGAGCCTTCTTAAAGGTGGCGACATCGGTTTCTTCAGTGAAGATCAGATGCGACAGGCCGGTTTTCCGAAAGAAATGATTGACGCTTTCATGGGTCCGATGGCGGTGGGTGGCATTACCGAACCGAAGCTGCTGCAAAACAAGTGGTACATCTTCAAGCTTCAGGAAAGAAATCTGCAGACTGAGAATCTGACGCTCGAAAGTCAGGGCGTGCGTCAACAAATCACTGTTGAGTTGACCAATCAGCGCAAACAGATTTTGGATGGAGCGCTGCTGCGGTCTGCCATGGCGGAGGCGAAGATCGTGAATAATATGGCCTCGGACATTCTCGGCAATCCGAGCAACCTCGGTTTGCGTCCAGCCGGCTACGATCCGGCGAAGGCAGCGGCCGCAAACACCACGCCGACGCCGAGCGCAACCGCTTCTCCGGCGCCGAGTGCTTCACCCGCAAAGAAGTAGGCTGTCCAGTTTAGACGACGCACTCGTGCGTCGAGACGATAATGGCGCGGTGCGTTTGGCGGCCGCGCCCTTTATTTTTTGGAGTGCGGCGGCTTGACGCCGCTTTCTTACGTTGGATTAGTAAAGCTGCGTCAAGCCGCAGCACTCCAAAATGTTGTTTCGTCTCACCGACGTTTACAAGTCTTACGGCGCGCAGGACGTCCTGCGCGGCGCCAGCTTCCAAATCAATCCGGGTGAGCATGTCGGCCTGGTCGGTCGTAACGGAGCAGGCAAGACCACAATCTTTCGTCTTGTGACGGGGGATGAGTCGGCGGATAGCGGCGAGGTCGCGCGGGCTCGCTCGCTAAAGCTCGGACTGTTGGCCCAACACGTTAACTTCAGAGCTGGATCAACGGTTCATGAATCGGCGCTGAGTGCATTCGGCCGACTTCAGCAAATCGAACACGAGATGCACGAACTTGAGCATCGCATGGCGGATGCGGGTGACGATCTCGAAAAGGTTCTCGCCCGCTACAGCGATCTCCAGCACGAGTTCGAGCGAGAAGGTGGCTTTGAATATTCAGCGAAGGCTGAAGCAATTCTGCAGGGACTCGGGTTCGAGCGGGACATGTGGCAGTTAGAAACGAATAAGCTTTCTGGTGGTCAGCAAAATCGCTTGGGCCTCGCGTGCTTGCTTCTCTCTGAACCCGACGTCTTGTTGCTGGATGAGCCGACGAATCATCTGGACGTCGGCGCCGTCGAATGGCTGGAAGAATTTCTGCGAAGCTATCCGAGCAGCTTTGTCATCATTTCGCACGATCGGTATTTCCTGGATCGTGCGTGCAGCCGAATTATCGAAGTCGAGAACGGGCAGGCGGCCAGTTACAAAGGTAATTACTCACACTATGTCGTTGAACGTGAAGAGCGACGTGAGATTCAACAGCGTGCGTACGAAAATCAGCAACGGCTCATCGCAAAGACCGAAGAGTTTATTCGCAAGAACCTCGCCGGCCAAAAAACAAAGCAGGCAAAATCCCGGCGCACAATGCTGCAAAGACTAGAGCGCGTCGATGCCGTGCGCGGCGATCGGGCGTCCGGCGACTTTCGTTTGCAGGATATCGAGCGCGCGGGCACGCATGTTTTGACTGTTACGGAAGCCTCGATTGGCTACGGCGACAACGTTTTGGCGCGCGACATTTCGCTGATTCTGCGCCGTGGTGAATGTCTTGGTCTCATCGGGCCCAACGGTTCCGGCAAGACCACCTTCTTGAAAACCATCCTGGGAAGACTTCCGCCGCTATCTGGGGAATTCGGTTGGGGCAGCAAAGTCGAAATCGGGTATTACGCGCAGCAGCTCGAAGATCTGGACGAGCGAAACGAAATCATCATGGAGTTGCGTCGAGTCGCGCCATCGTCGGCAACCGCAGGCGAATTGCGTTCGTTCCTCGCAAAGTTTCTTTTCTTCGGCGACGACGTTTACAAGCATGTGCGCGATTTGTCCGGCGGAGAGAAGGGAAGACTCGCGCTGGCGAAGCTGATCTATTCCGGCGCGAATGTGCTGGTCCTCGACGAGCCGACGAATCACCTCGATATTCCTTCGCGCGAAGCGCTGGAAGAAGCGCTCGAGGCCTACGAAGGAACCATTGTGACGATCAGCCACGATCGATTCTTTCTCGATCGCGTCGCGACACAGATTTTGGCGCTCGATGGCGAGGGCAACGTTGAGCATTACAACGGCGACTATACCGAGTATCACGAATGGAGAGCTGCGCGTAGCAATGCGTCAGAACCGCCTGCTAAGGCTGAGCCGTCTGCGAAGTCAAACCTGTCAGAAGCCCGACGGTCAGGGAGGGCAACTGCCCAAAGGCGTCAACCGGGGCGATCCAAGGGGAGCCGCGACACGCAGTCAGTATCGTCTGAGGGAGCAGACGGGTCAAAGCGAATCAAAGTCGTCAAGAAACCACGAGGGTCTGATGTCATCGAGGGCGAAATCGCGGAATTGGAAAAACGACTTGCAGAACTGTCGGATGAGATGTCAAAGCCCGAAGTCGCACGCGACATTACAAAGCTGGTTGTGGTGAACAACGAATACGATGAGACTCAGAAGCGCCTGACCGAGTTGTACGACGAGTGGGAGCGCGCCGAGCGCGCGGTAGCGACTTCGAAGCGAAAGTGATCGACGGCGAATTCGAAGCGCGGTTGATCGCGTGACGTCCAAATTTTGAGCGCTGACCTAATTTGAGATAGTGGCACGGGCGTCCCGCCCGCGGGCCCACGCGCAAGATGCGCGTGCCTCACCAAACCAGATCACCACCCAATTTGAAGTACTGGTTCAGTTTGAAAGAGTGGCACGGGCGTCCCGCCCGTGGGCCCACGCGCAAGATGCGCGTGCCACATCAAACCAGATCACTACTCAAATTGAACCCTTCCTTGACACTCGATCATGCGTTTGTTACTTTCGCCGTCTCGCCAGATTGTTCACATCTTGCGCGAGTTTGCATCCCTTTAGGCACGTAGCTCAGT
>JBKPPE010000080.1:0-8985 GCA_046733375.1 Acidobacteriota bacterium
GTGACGATGCTGCCGCCTTCGGTCATTAACGGTGCGGCCGCGCGCGCAAGTTGTGTGAGCGAATACGCGCTGACTTCCAGCGCGGACAAAAAGCCGTCACGCTCGACCTTCATATATTCGCCTTCCAACGCTTCGCGCGGCGCAAACGCGATGCTGTGAACCAAAAAATCCAGCCGACCGAAATCCTGCGCGACGCTTTTGAAGGCGGCCTCAACGTCCTCTTGCTTGGTGACATCGCACGAATAAAGCAGCGAACCCGGCATCTCGGCCTTTGTCAAACTTTCCACGTTTTCCTGCAACCGCTCGCCCTGATATGCAAACGCCAAGCGCCCGCCGGCTTCGTGCAGCGCCTGCGCAGTTGCCCAGGCAATTGAACGTTTATTAGCAACGCCGAAAATGATTCCGTTTTTGTTCTCAAGCATCATGTTTACTGTTCTCGGTCCTTTATCTGTGACATCAATTGATTCACCCGCGCGTTCGTCACGTCAGCAAGGCAAATAGCCGCAATCATCGGCCGCATCGTTCCACCTTTGTATTGATCGGCGACAAACTCGCAGTTCGCGTCGCGATACTTAAGCCATGCCAGCTGCGCGTTCTTGAGCTGAACTTTTTCTGATTCATCAAGCTTGGACATGAAGTCCTGATACGTCTTATTGAGCTTCGCGTCCGCCGCTTTGTATTCCTTGCCCCAGCACATGTTCATCTCCGCTTGGCTCTGGGCGTCCGCGCATGGATCGGGTTTCTGATTTTGTGCAAAGAAATTTGCACAGAGGATCAGTACGATCAAAGTAGAGCAGGGTAGCAGCCTCATAAAGCGCTTCTCTCCGCATTCAGGATTCAATGAGCCTGCGAAGCAGGCGGAAGAGTTTAGCCCAGGGTGAGCGAGCGAAGCGAGCGTAACCCTGGGATCAGACACCAGAAACCAAAGAGCCCGCTTTAGCGGGCGGCGGAATCGCGCGAGCATATCTTGAACCCTGCTCCAAACTAACGCTTCCGCTGTCGCCCGCCTTTGCGGGCTCATGCGTTTCCAATTAACAAGTCCTGGCGCTTGCGCCCCAGGCTTTACGCCGTCACCTGCTCCGCAGGCTCAAACTCTAATGCTTGAAGTGCCTCACTCCCGTGAACACCATTGCCAAATTATGCTCATTGGCTGCGGCAATCACTTCTTCGTCGCGAACCGAACCGCCCGGTTGGATGACCGCGGTGATGCCGTGCCTGGCTGCTTCGTCGAGTCCGTCGCGAAAAGGGAAGAACGCATCCGAGGCGAGGACCGAACCCGCAACCGATAATTGCGCGCGGGCAGCCCCAATCTTCACTGAATCAACGCGCGACATCTGGCCGGCGCCGACACCAACGGTCTGTTTATCGCGGGCGTAAACAATCGCGTTCGACTTTGTATGTTTGCAGACTGTCCATGCGAACAGAAGATCCTCAATCTCCTTTTCGGAGGGCCTTCGCGTCGTGACAAACTTCAGCGCTTCGCGTGTGAGCTTGTGCTCATCACGCTCCTGTACAAGCATGCCCCCCGAGATTTGCTTGTACTCGAAATCTTTACTGCTTTGCGGTTGACCAGTGCGAAGTACGCGCAGATTCTTTTTCGCGGTCAGCACTTTGATTGCGGCCTCATGGAAATCAGAAGCGATCACTACTTCAACAAAGATTTCGACGACTGCTTGCGCAGCGGAGACATCAACTGTGCGATTGAATGCCACGATTCCGCCAAACGCCGACAGTGGATCGCACGCGAGGGCGCGACGATAGGCTTCTTCCACCGTCTCGCCGATGGCGGCCCCGGCTGGATTGGTGTGCTTGATAATTGCGCAGGCCGTTTCGTCAAAGTCACAGACAAGCTGCCAGGCGGCGTCCGCATCAACGTAATTGTTGAAGGACATCTCCTTGCCGCCGAGTTGTTCGGCGGCCGCCACGCCGGCAGAAACGTTTGTGTCACCTCGACCGCCGACTCCGTACAGTGCCGCGGCCTGATGCGGATTCTCGCCGTACCGCAGGTCGGAAATCTTGTTGAGTGAAAGCTGTTCACGTTCGGGGAATTTTTCTTTTTCCACCTGCTCCAATTCGTCGCCGTGCAGCGACTTCATCGCCGTCGAAAACAAGTTCATGTAAGTCGACATGCGCTCAATGATTTCCGGAACGGGAGGAAACATCTTCGAGCCTTTTGCGCCCTCGAGATTGGCGCTCAAGTAAGGAAAGATCGCCGAGTCATAAAATGCGGTGCGCATGAACGCCAGTCGCGCCAGTTGCTCGCGCGTCGCGAGCGTCAGCGCACCGTCATCCAGAATCATTTCAGTTCGAATTTGACGATAGAGGTCTGGCGAAGTGACTACCGCAACAGCGCGGTAGTTCTTAGCGGCTGAACGAATCATTGATGGGCCGCCGATGTCGATCTGCTCGATAGCTTCTTCTAATTTCATATCGTCGCGCGCGACGGTCTGTTCGAATGGATAGAGGTTGATTATCACCATATCGATCGGCTCGATTCCGTGCTTTTCCATCGCTGCGACGTGTTCAGAATTCTCGCGCAGCGCCAGCAGACCACCGTGAATCTTCGGGTGCAAAGTCTTCACTCGTCCATCCATCATTTCGGGAAAACCGGTGATGTCCGCGACGTCGAGCACGTCGATGCCGGCCTCGCGCAGCGCCCTGGCAGTGCCGCCGGTGCTAATCAGTTCGACGCCAAAGCTTTTCAGTTCTTGCGCGAAATCAATAATGCCAGTCTTGTCAGAAACGCTGATTAGCGCACGCTTAATCTTGCGCAGTCCTGCATCTTTTTTCTCAGTCATGTGGTTGTTGTGTGAGCGCGAGGGAGTATCTTCACTGAATCGCCGGGAGCGTGCAAGTTCGCGATTCAGTGCTTATGTCTACTTTGACTTTGCGATCCTTTGCGCCTTTGCGTCTTTGCGTGAAACTGTCTGAACAGGATGCTGGTTCCCGCAAAGGCGCCAAGCCCGCAAAGGCACGCAAAGTAAGACAATACCCTTCAGTGCACGACAAACTTGTGAGTATTCTCGTAGCCGCGGTCGCCGATTTGGTATTCAAGTCCGTCAGGGAGACTCAAAGACAACTTGTGAAGTTTGCCGTCGCGAGCTTTCTCTGCGACGTAAAAGCCGATTAGATACTGACTTCTCAAGTCTTCTTCAATCGCATGGAAGATTGGTGCGAGATCGATTTTGCCGCGCGGCGCGAGCGGTGAATCAGTCGCGAGAAAATATTTGCCGCCCGTCTTTTCTGCGAGGCTGCGGAACCCATCCGCCGGTGAACGTACAACCAGCCGACCGTCACGCGGCGCGAAAAGCGGCAGGTGAATCACATAAAACGAAACACTCTTTTCGCGAGCGGCGTCGATGACGGCAGCGGGCTTTGTCTTGCTCAGATTGTCCAAGCCGTCACTGATTAGAATCACGATCCGGCGCTCACTCCTGATGCGAGGAAGCGCCATGAACATTTCGACAGCCTTGGCCGCGGCGTCGAAGATTGCCGTGTGTTGATTTGATCGGGCCGATACTTCAAACGCTGATCGCGCGTCGGCAGAGTTGCGCGCGAAGGTTGAAGTAATTTGCGGACTCTCAGCGAAATGCAGGACGGCAATGCTCGACCTGCTGCCAAAACGCTCATAAAGCTGAAGCGCAGCGTCCTTCTGCTCGTTGATGATGTCTCGGAGACTTCCGGATTCGTCCAACGCAAAAATCATCGCGACGCGATCCACTCCAGCGGCAAAGTAAAGACTGGTCGTGGCGTGATCAGGGTCCTTTAGACGAAGATCACTTTCAGTTAACCCGGCCGGCCGTTGCCCTTTCTTATCGCGAACGCGCGCGGGAAATACGATTAGGTTAGTGGTGACGCGCAGGACTTCATCGTCCTCAGGTCGCTGGTCGGTCTGCGCAAGAGCGTCCAGCTGCGCAAACGAAAAAATAATGACGATAGAAATTAGAAGCTCGAAGGCTGCCGGGAAGAGAGCCGCGCGCAGGACGAGATGTCGTCGAATCATCCTCGGGTCGCTAAAACAGAAAGCGGCCGAACAGCAGGATGCTGAGGATGATTACAACCGTGATAACGATGAGTTTGACCAGCGTCATTGCCATACCTCAGAACTGCCGCAAGTTTATTTGCGACGATTGGGAGTGTCAATAGAGTTATGACGCGGCCTGTCGAATTTCACAATATTTAACAAAGTCTAGTTCCAACCTTTCGCGACGTTTTCCGCGACATAGGCGGCCCGTTCCAGGATCTTCGCCAGACCGATCCGGCCCAGGTAATTGCCCACCAGAGAAACCTTTGGCGGCGGTGCGGGCAAAGAAGCGAGAATTTTTTCGAGTTCTACTGAATAGTGAGGCAGCACGTTTGACCAGCGTGTTATGTGCATCGCCAGGGGAGTGTCGGCCTTTCGGTAGAAGCGTTCCCGATCGCCTAAAACGGCCTGATGAATTTCTTCGTCACCTAACTCGCCAATGTCGCCGTCGAGTGCACCGCCAAAGATCCACGTCTCTGCATGAGCCGGCCCGCGCCCGTCGAAGATCGAAGTATTGAACAGCACGCCACGCGCACGGAAACCCTGGTCGCGCGGAAACAAACAGCCGAAGCCCTGGAGTTGCGCCGCCTTTTGGCCAAAGAAACAAGTGACCGTCAGCAACGAAAGCATCTCGATGCTGCGGAGTTCGGTTGCAACCGGAGGCGCAAAATCGACGAGATAATCAGCGGCAGCACTGGCCGACAAACAAACAACAGTCGGTTCAGAAGCACGTAGTTCAGTCTCAGCTTCAAAACTGATTTCAATGCTTTTGTTTTGGAGATAATCTCGCAGCCCATCGATCAATTGCTGCATCCCGTTTGGTGGCGCTACCGTTCCGCGGACTCTTGCCTTTGCCGGCCGATATGTTTGCAGATGTGGCGGGAATTCAGCACTGCCGAAAATCAGACTCGCGCTCAAACGATCCGGATCGCCAGCGTAAATTCCTCCGAGTGCGGGAACCAGGAGATAGTCTGTCGCACCTTTGCCGACGACGCGCTGGCCCCAGCCGGCAACCGTCTCGAAAGGTCGGGGTCGTAAATGCGTGGCATTGGCTGCAACGCCAAACGGAATCCATAGTGCTTCGATCGGATTCAGCGGCAACTGCCGCGGCTTGCCGCGAAAGATGAATCGTTTGCGCGCTTCGCGCCTGATATGTAGGAGCGGCACGCCGATGTCCGAGCACATCGCTTCCACGCGTGCAGAGTTGAGGATTCCATTCGCTGCAGTTTCAACCAGTCCGTGCTCTGTCCGAATGGTGCTAATCAGTCCGCCGGCGCGTGATTTCTTTTCCACCACGCGCACTTCGCGACCGGCCTTCGTGAGCAGGTACGCGGTGACGAGTCCGGAGAAACCTGCGCCTACGACTGTGATGGGTTTGCCTTTCAAGGTTTGTGCTAGTGAAAGGAATTTTTAAACACAGAGGACACAGAGAAGGCCATTAAACAACCGCGGGATGATTAGCCGGCTTGGAACACGCTACCCACCCGTTGAATATTTCTTCTCTGTGTCCTCTGTGGTAAGGCTGAGACCATCTCACAAAGCCTGCGAGAATGTCTTGGCCTGCGGTTGCTGCCGGCGCAGACGGTAATCGAAAAACATACAGGCGTTGCGAAGAAACGGCCGGCCTCGTTCGGTGAGCGTCAGCTTTTGATCCTGAACTTCGACTAGGCCATCGTCGATCAGCGACGACAAGAACTGTCTGGCGTCGTTTGCTTGATCGTCGCGCAGTCCTACTTCGAACCGCGTCATGAATTTCAAGATCTGTTCGCGCAACTCTCGATCTTCTTCGGAAAGCAGATGCCCGCGAAACGTCGGAATCTCGCCCTGGCGGACACGACGTTCATAGACCGGAAACGCTTTCTCATTCTGGTGAAAACACGTAGGCGTTTCCGAAATCGCGCTGACACCCAACCCAAGCAGCACACTCGTGCGCGTTTCGGTATAGCCCTGGAAATTTCGGTGCAGCGTTCCCTGACGTTGGGCCTTTGCCATTCCGTCGTGCGGCAAAGCAAAGTGATCCATGCCAATTTCCACGTAGCCGGTGCTTTCCAACTTTTCGCGAGCCATTTCGTAGAGCGCGCGTTTCTCGCCCGCTTTCGGAATATCTTCGTCGGTGTAGCTGCGTTGCGCCGGCTTAATCCACGGCACGAGCGCAAAACTGTAGAGCGCGATCCGATCGGGTCGCAGCTCAATTACCTTATCGACGCTTTCGGCGAAACGGTCGAGCGTCTGTTTGGGCAAGCCGTAAATCAAATCGTAATTTACCGAGGTGTAACCGAGTTCGCGCGCCATATCCGTGCATGTCTTCGTTACTTCGTACGGCTGATGGCGATTCACAATGCGCTGCACTTCCGGGTCGAAGTCCTGTACGCCAATCGAGATGCGCGTGAAACCGAGTTCGCGCAACGTCACGAGATGTTCGCGCGTCGTGTGGCCGGGATGAACCTCAACTGACGCTTCAAAATTATCGTGGCTGATTTTTGCTTGTGACAAGATCGGCTGAAGAATCTGCCGCAAGTTTTCCGGAGCGAAAAACGTGGGCGTGCCGCCGCCGAGGTGAACGCCAAGCAGCGGACGCTCGCGCAATTTCGGAATTCGCTCGAGGTAATGACCCCACTCTTTCAACAGGAGGTCCTTGTAACCTTCTTCCCGGCCGTGGTTGCGCGTGATCACGGTGTTGCAAGCGCAGAACGTGCACAACGATTCACAAAAAGGCAGATGAAAATAGAGCGACCACGTGGCCGACTCGTCATCGAAAGCCTTCGCCAATTCGTTTAGCCATTCATCAGTCGTCGGCATATCGCTCCAGAAGGGAACTGTGGGATAGCTCGTGTAGCGCGGCGCCGGGACATCGTATTTAGCAAAAAGATCACTCACTGCAAAACCTCTCTAACCGTATTCACAAAGAGTCGCACGTTTTCTTCGGGCGTGTTCGGCAACACACCGTGGCCCAGCCCGCAGATCCAACCAGTGCGATCATCCTTCCGCAAAGGATCAAGAAAATATTCGAGACGCTGTTTCAGTTCGTCGACCCTGCTGTCGCGTAGAAGAGTCTGATCGAAATTACCTTGCACGAAGCCGGACGGAAACATCGCCAACGCCTCGAGCAGATCCCAATTGTGATCTATGCCGATTCCCGCGAAACTGCCGTCGGTGAACAGCGAATGATTAAGGTGTGTCCGGGTCGTGGCTTTCGAATAGTACCCAAGCGACGAAGAAAACGCGTGCGCCAACCGTTCAAGCTGCGGAACGACTGCGGTCTTGAACACGTCGGGATAGAGTTCACCCGCGGCGGTGTCGAACACCATTACCATCTCCGCGCCGTTTTCCATTTGCAGGGCGATGTTCCGAATGAGGAGGGGGACCATTGTTTCGCAGAACTTCTCGAACAGTGGCAGTTCGTTCACGGCGTGTTCGACCTGTTTGTGTGTGCCCTCGACTGCATAAACAAAGAGCGTCCATGGTCCGCCGACAAACCCGATCAAGCTCTTGTCTTTCGCCAACAAGTCACGCGTCGCGCGGACTGCTTCGCCTTGAAACCCGAGATGCGGCCACGCTTCATCCACTCTGCTGATTTGCGAAATCGACTCACGCGTCAGTCTCCAGCCAAGCTGTGGCCCCGCTTCGGTGTATTCCAATCCCATACCCAACGCTTCGAGCGGAAAAAGCAGATCGCTGAAGAGAATCGCCGCGTCAAAATCAAAATCCAGTACAGGTCCCAGAGCGACTTGCGCAGCCAATTCTGGCCGCTTACACAAATCCATGAACGAGAACTGCCGTCGCAGACCCTGGTAGTGACGATGGTAACGGCCCGCCTGTCGCATCAACCAAATTGGCGGCGTCGCTTGTGGAATACGACGGAGCGCGTTTTGGAAACGAACATTGCCGATTTGGAGTGCGCCGGCCTTGACGGCGCTTTGGATGCGTTCGCGTTCCATTAAATGTTCTGAACTAAGCATTTCAATCCAAAGCGGCGTCAAGCCGCCGCACTCCAAGATTCCATTGGTAACCAACACCGCGGACCGACCGAATGACCTCGCTGTTCGCGTCGCCAATTGATTGCCGCAGGTGCACGATCATATTGTCCACGGTGCGCTGGTTTCCGAGTTTGTCTTCGCCCCAAAGCTTGTCGATGATTTCGTTGCGACTAACCGCGCGCGGCGCGCTCGCGATTAGTAACTCCAACAACTCAATATCGCGCGCCGGCAAGTACTCGCGCTCACCGTCCGGCTGCACAATGGTGCGACTGTCGAGTTCGACCGTACGTCCATTGCAAGTGATTTGATGCCGCACCGGATGACGGTCGAAAACGTGCTGCACACGCAGCAGCAACTCGCGCAGGTGAAACGGCTTCGGAATGAATTCCTCCGCGCCGATTTCAAAGCCTTCCAACCGGTTCTCGGCTGTACCGAGCGCGGTCATAAACATGATGGGCACCGCCGATTTCGCTTTTAGGTCTCGTGCGATTTCGAACCCTGACCCGTCGGGCAGGCTGACATCGAGAATGATTAAGTCCCAAAGTCCTTCGTGGAGTTTCATCATCGCTCGCTGCTTTGTTTCGACCCACGAAACATCGTAGCCTTCGCGCGCCAGCCGGTCGCGCAGCGTGGCTCCCAACGAACGATCGTCTTCGACAAGCAAAATCGATTTCATGCCAGGTTCTGTGAATGCTGTTCGACCATCACCGTCTGGGGAATAGCGGACAGATCGAGCTCTGCGACGAATCCTGCGTCTGCGCCCGGTGCAAAGCGCAACGTTGCATTCATACGCTTTGCCAATTGACTCGAAATATACAGACCAACTCCGCTGCCGCTGCCGCGCGCGTGCCGCACAAACAGTTGACCCAACTGTTTGAAGTCGCCTGAAAACCCCTTTCCGTTGTCAGCTACCCTCAAGACTATCCGTCCGGAATTCCGGGGCTCGGCGGTGATTCGGATTTCTGTCGCGTCGCCATGCTTCAC
>JBKPPE010000081.1:0-5591 GCA_046733375.1 Acidobacteriota bacterium
GGGTGAAGCAATCAAGCGACACGGTGTCACTACGCTCTGGCTTACAGCCAGCCTTTTTCAGCAGATGGTAGAGACCGAGTTGGAAAGCTTACGCGGCGTCCGGCAGTTGCTTGCCGGCGGAGAGGCCCTTTCGGTCCCGCACGTTGAGCAGGCGGCTCGAGAGTTGAAGGGCTGCCAGTTGATAAATGGCTATGGCCCCACTGAGAACACAACCTTTACCTGCTGTTACCGAGTGAAACCAGACGAGCGGTTGGCAGGCAGTGTGCCGATAGGTTTCCCTGTCTCTAACACCCAGGTATACATACTCGACGATGAGCTGGAACCGGTACCCATCGGCGTGGTAGGGGAGTTATATGCCGGCGGCGCTGGTTTGGCAGTCGGTTATCTAAACGATTCGGCACTAACAGCACAGCGGTTTGTGCCTGATCCATTGTCCGGAAGACTGGGAGCCCGGCTCTACCGGACCGGGGACTTGGCACGCTATCGCGCGGACGGGAGCATTGAATTCGTCGGGCGCATGGATCATCAGGTGAAACTGCGTGGCCACCGGATCGAACTCGGCGAGATCGAAACCGCCATGAAAAAGCATCCGTCTGTGCAGGATGCAGTGGTGATGCTGCAACAGTCGCCGCAGGAAAACAAGTATCTGGTTGGCTATGTCGTTAACGGTTCAAGCCAAACGGAATCTAAAGCCGGCTCCCTGGCGAGCGAACTTAAAGCCCTTTTGAAAAAGACGCTCCCCGATTACATGGTGCCCGCTCATTTTGTGTTTCTTGACAAGCTTCCACTCACTTCAAGTGGCAAGATTGATCGGCGCGCGTTACCCCACGCCGAGGGCACCCGGCCCGAGCTTGACGAAGCTCATATAGCGCCGCGCGATGATCTGGAAAGACAACTCGCAAATATCTGGGAAAGACTTCTGGGAGTGGAATCGGTTGGTATTCGAGACGACTTTTTCCATCTGGGCGGCCACTCACTGCTTGCGGTCCGGCTGGTCTCTGAGATCGAGAAAGTCACCGGCCAACGCCTCCCTCTCGTCAGTTTTTTCCAGGGCGCCAACATCGAATATCTCGCCAGTCTGTTGCGCCAGGATGTTCGTTCTCTTTCCTGGCCCACTCTGGTGGAAATACAGGGAGGTGGTCCAAATCCGCCGCTTTTCTGTGTTTCCATGCCAAACGTGAACGCCCTTGGCTACCGTTCGCTGGCTCGCTACCTGGGTAAAGATCAGGCTGTGTTCGGTTTACAAGCCCAATATCCTGAAGATCTCGAAGGCGAACACAGTCAGGAGGCCGTGATCCGGATAGCGACGGAATATTTGGAGGCGCTCCGCGCTGTCCAACCCACTGGACCTTACCAGTTTGTCGGACTATGCCGAGGCGCGCACATCGCTTACGAGATGGTGCGACGTCTCGAGCGGGAAGGTCACGAGATCGCACTCCTGGGTATCATTGACACGTGGGTAATGGAGAACACTTACAATTACTTCTGGCTTGTCGAATATCATGCGAGTCGCATGATGTTGCGGGCCCTACGCGCCATAAAAAATCAATTCGGCCGCAGAAACAAAAAGGTTCAAGACCAGACGAGCAACAATGGTGACGAACTTTCGACCTCAGCTGGGCCTGATTATTACAAGCGTAAACAGAGCACCCTCAGGGCCTATTTCCCTGGCCCAGACTTTGTTCCAACGTTCTTTGAGGGGCGTATCACAGTCTTTCGTACGCAGCGACAGCCGCATAACCGCATTCGCGATCCGCGACTAGGATGGGGAAAACTCGCCAAGGGGGGCGTGGACCTTCATTTCATTGCGGGTGGTCATAACAGTGTGTTGAAAGAGCCATATGTTCAGGATCTGGCCGCGGCAGTGAAAAAGTGTCTGGTGTCGACTGAGCGTCGCTGATGCTTGCGATCCAGACAGAATCCGCTGTGGATTTCCAAACAGAAAAAGCCTTTGAGCGACTCCTTAATCAATCATGACGGATCTGCAGCAGGTCGCAGTAGAGCTCGACCGGTCTATGAGATCCGCCCTCCTTCAATTTCAGGATTCAACCTGCTCGCAAATTTGGCGAAGTTGGGACAATACAAAGATCTGATTTGGACACTTAGCATTCACCGCATCAAGGTCAGGTACAAACAGTCCGTGCTCGGAATCTTCTGGGCGTTCCTGCAACCGATTTCGATGATGCTTATCTTCACGTTCATCTTTTCGTTTATCGCGAGAATGCCCAGCGAAGGTTTGCCATATGCAATCTTTGCTTATACTGCGCTGCTCCCTTGGAACTACTTCTCAACTGGTGTCTCAAACGCCACCAACAGCCTCGTCAGCCACGCCCAGTTTGTAACCAAGGTTTATTTTCCGCGCGAGATTCTGCCGATTACGTACGTTCTCGCCGCACTCTTCGATTTCGGAGTAGCGTCCACCCTGTTGCTGTGCTTGATGTTCTACTATCACATACCGCTGACAGCTAACGCGCTTTATGTGGTACCAATCATCCTGATTTTGAGTTGTTTTGCGCTGGCCATGTCCTTCCTGCTCTCAGCTACCCAGGTGCGTTTCCGCGACATCGGCGTGGCTGTGCCGCTGCTGTTGCAGGTTTGGCTGTTTGCAACGCCGGTAATCTATCCGCTTAGCGCCGTTCCCGAACGATGGCGACCGTTCTACGGAATAAATCCAATGGTGGGAATCATTGAAGGTTTTCGTCGGGTGGTGCTGACCGGTGCTGCCCCCGACGGGCGTTCCCTGCTCGCCTCCGCTGTTATCTCGGTCACCCTGCTGGTCGCTTCATACGTCTACTTTAAACTGGCTGAGGCGACCATGGCCGACTTCGTCTAGCTCGATCATGATCGATCTGAAATTCCACAGTGTTTCAAAGAAATATCGCGTTCACCAGGAGTCAGAAGCGGAAGCGTCTACGAACCTGGTGGGGCGTGTACGCCGAAGGCTGAGGGGAAACTGGAATGACTTCTGGGCGCTGCGCGATGTGAGTTTCGAAGTCAACCGAGGAGAAGCACTCGGCATCATCGGCCAGAATGGCGCCGGCAAGAGCACCCTTCTGAAACTCCTCTACAACATCACCGCTCCAACTAAGGGCCGGATCACCATCAATGGCCGTCTGGCCGCGCTGATTGAGGTGGCTTCCGGTTTTCACCCCGACCTGACGGGTCGCGAAAATGTTTATTTAAACGGTTCGCTTTTGGGAATGAAGCGGAGCGAAATCAGTCGGAAGTTGGCGAGCATCGTCGATTTTGCCGGCGTGTCGGCGTTCATTGATACACCGGTCAAGCATTATTCGTCCGGCATGTATTTACGACTGGGCTTTGCGATCGCGGCGCATCTCGATCCCGACATCCTGCTACTTGACGAAGTGCTGGCGGTTGGCGATGCGGAGTTTCAATCAAAGTGCATCGAAAGAATCAATCAGCTGAGAAGAGCGGGGACGACAATTGTCTTTGTCTCTCATAACCTGGGCGCCGTCGAAAATCTTTGCGATCGTGTCCTGCTGTTGCGGCAGGGTGAAGTATCGTGCAGCGGTACCCCGCGTTATGTGATCTCTGAATATGAGCACATGCTTAACCAGATGGCGGCATGGGCCCCGGCCGGACTCAGCGATCAGGCGGAATTGCCTCCCGCTCAAATAACAGCTGTTGATTGCTTTAATTCGGAGGGACGCAAGACGACGTTATTCGCCACCGGAGACGAGGCCAGGGTTGAAGTCGAATATGTCGCACATGAGAGAGTTGATGATGTACTGATCGAAGTCTACTTTTATTCGATGTTTGGTAACCTTCACTCACACTTTTCGACTGAAGTCGACGGAAACAATCTTAATCTCGAACGCGGGCGAGGGATTGTCGAGTTTATCTGCCCCGAGCTTCCTTTTGAAGTGGCTTCGTTCCAGATTCAGGCAAGTATCAGACGGCGCGGGTCGTCCTTCAATGATCACATAGATTACAAACACGCCGCTGGAATTAACATCGTCAAGGGCAAAGCCGTGCACGGGGTATTTCACACGCCGCATACATGGAGACTAAAGCACGTCGCGCGGACGGAAAGCGATGATGCGGAAGCCCTGGTAAAGAAGATGGATTGAATGCTCAAGGTCGCACCTCGCGTGTGTCCATTCCTTTATCTGTCGGTTGAAAATGCGTCGCGCTGATCCTGCGCTCTGCCTCTCTTCAAATCTATCGGACAATTGGGAGCGTTACGTGTGAAGGATAACGGCCAGAGCGAAAGACGCGCAGCGTAGCCATGGTGAAATCCGTAGCCCTGGCGAGAAAGATGTTCGGAACAAATCTCTGAGGATTTCGATCGTAGAGCGGAAACCAGCTGCTTTGGACCTGCACCATGATGCGGTGACCTTTGAGAAATGCGTGATTGTTCGTGTGCAGATCGATTGAGTACTGAACCACCTGGCTTGCGGGAATAGCCTCAGGCTTGATGAATGAATTTCGGAAACGGCCGCGCAGAATTTCGTCAGCAATCATCAACTGATAGGCGCCCATCTTTGGATCCTGAGGGTAGCTCTCCGGATAGACATCAATTAACTTCACGCTGCAATACATCCGCGCTTCAAAACTCCCGCTTTCGCGGTCGTGGCAGGATCGGCGTGGGCGATTGTGCTCGCCGCGACCGGAACCTTCGAGCAACTTCTGACTTACGTCGTTTTTACGGGTTGGTTATTCTACGCGCTCGGGGCGGCGAGCATCTTCGTTTATCGACGGAGGACAAGTGAAACCCGGAGTTGACCGGAACGTTCACCCAAAGTGGCCAACAGTTTCCTCTCACCTTAAAGCGCGACGCGCAGGCACCTGTGGCGCCGCCCACGCCTACGCCAAAGCCGAAGCCCGATTACTCCGCGCCCGCGGACGCACCCTACATTGCGGAAGAGGTGGTGGTGAAGACGCCGGCCGGCCACACTCTTGCCGGCACGCTGACGCTGCCCAAAGGCGCGAGTTCTAAGAAACCTGTCAGTGCGATCGTCACCGTCACGGGATCCGGGCCGCAGGACCGCGACGAAAATATCGGGCTGCCGGGGTTTCGGCCTTTCCGCCAGATCGCAGACGCGCTCGGGCGCCGCGGGATCTCGGTGCTGCGCATGGACGACCGAGGGACGGGGTCATCGGGTGGCACGTTCAAGGGCTCGACCAGCGCCGACTTCGCCGAGGACGTGCGCGCCGGTCTTGCGTATCTGCGGACGCGGCCCGAGATCCGCGGCGACCGCCTCGGGGTTCTCGGCCACAGCGAGGGCGCTATCATCGCGCCGATGGTGGCTGAAAAGGAGCCCACGTTGCGCGCCATTGTGCTGCTCGCCGGCATCGCGCAGCCGGGGCGCACCGCGCTCCACTCCCAGCTCAAGAACCAAATTGAGCACAACACCAAGCTCACGCCCGAAATGCGCGACTCGCAAATAGCCGAGATCCCCAAGAGGATCGACGCCATGATGGCTGACCCGTGGATGAAATTCTTCCTCACTTACGATCCTGCTGCCACAATGCGCCGCGTGAAAACTCCGGTGCTGATCCTCACCGGTTCGCGCGACCAGCAGGCGGTGCCTGCGCAGGTAGCGCTACAGGAGGCCGCGTTCAAGGAG
>JBKPPE010000082.1:0-4407 GCA_046733375.1 Acidobacteriota bacterium
GTCGTCATTCCAGCGGCCAACACCATGCGGACAACTCCACGAAGTGCCTTCGCCGACAGGTCCGTTGTTGATTTCAACTTCGACTTCGGGTGGATATTGTTCGAGATATGCGCCGTAGTTCGTTAATTTGAAGCCACGGGCCGGCGCCTCTTCGGTCAGCGCATGTGCCAAACACAAATCGCCAAACTTGAAGTGATGTCCGTAAGTCTCACCGTCTGTCGCGACATTCAGCATTGGCCTGTTGTCAACGGCGAGTACGAACGCATCTACAAGATCGCGACTGGATTTCAGTAGACGTTCAAACGCGATTGCCCTTGAAGTTGTGCCATCGTAGAGAAAAACGGCGATGGAACCAGCGTCGGTACGACTCGAATACCGGTACGGAATGCTCGGGTCGAGGATATCTATATCCGTTCTGAGCCGGTCGGCAGCGATCCCCTTGTCCCGCTCACTGCCGTTCGCGGTTCTGTAGAGAGTGGCTTGATGCGGCGCGAGAATGACGTAACGCATTCCTTCTTCGATTAGCGCATCGAGCACGTGATTGTCGCAGGCAGTTTCCGGCAGCCACATTGCTTCCGCGTCGCGGCCGAAACGATAACGAAAGTCCGCCAGGCCCCAACGAATCTGCGTGCGCAGATCGCGCTCGTTGCAAAGCGGCAGAATCGCGTGGCCGTACGCCTGCGCAATCGCGTTGCCGTGCCCGTCATGCACGATCACACTCTGGCGATCAGCCGCGATTATCCGGTTGTAAGTACGGCGGTTCTGCTGGTCGAGCCAGCTCAACAGCGTCGGACCGAAATTGAAACTGATGTGTTCGTAATTGTTGAGAGCGGTCGTTTCGCCGTTGGGAAATGTCACCAGTACGGCGCTGTTCGGGCGATAACATTCGGCATGAATGCGTTCGTTCCAATCATGAAAAGGAGCGGCGCTGGGCTGTTCTTCAATTTTTCCCGTCCAGGGATTTTCGCGCGGCGGTTGATAGAAGTGTCCGTGAATGATGAGCGCGGGCATAGGACGTAGGGTGTAGGGTATAGGGTGTAGGCGGTGTCTTCAACTTTCGGATCAAACTTTCGAGGATTCGGCCGAGTTCAATGCAAACGAGAAGATCCCGACAACTTTTGTTGGCCGATGGCTTTCTTAAAACCTACACCCTACACCCTTACGATTTTCTTCTTCCGAACATGTCCACGCCCACTGCGGCGACAAGCACGCCGCCCTTGACGACATACTGCGCCCAGTTTTCCACATTCAGCAGCGACATGCCATTGTCGAGGCTCGCGAGGATCAGGGCGCCGAGTACCGCGCCAAATACCGTGCCGCGGCCGCCCATCAAACTTGTGCCGCCGATGACGCATGATGCGATGGCGTCGAGTTCCATCAGTGTCCCGGCATCAGGCGAAGCGCTGCCGACACGCGCCGTGTGCAGAATCGAGGCGACACCGGCCAACGCGCCCATCAAACAAAACGCTATGAGGATGTAGCCCTGCAAATTAATTCCTGAAAGGCGCGCCGCATCGGGATTACCACCGATCGCGTAAAGGTAACGACCAAAAGTAGTGTTCGTCGTGAGAAACGCACCAGCCAGCGCCACCACGAGCAAAACGACGACGGGAATCGGGATACCACCCGCCTGGTTCATCAGAAAAATGAATCCCACGATCACGAGGGACGGAACCAGAATACGGACGACGGTCGCGGCAATGCTTATTGACTGCAAACCGTGTCGCTGCCGCGCACGGTTCCTGCGGACGTTCGTGAGAATGATGAGGACGATTGCGATCAACGCCAATGCAAAACCGAAGCGCTTACCGATGAAGTCTCGTCCCAGCGATCTAAAGAAGGGAAGTTCGACCGGAATGGTCGCGCCTTTGGTGAGCCGGAGGATAAAGCCGCGCCATGCCTGTAAGCCGCCGAGCGTCACGATAAACGAGGGAATGCTGGCATATACCCCCAGGCGCCTTTGCAATCTCATCGCCAAAACAGCCGCGAGTATTGCCGCAGGTATGGCGTAGCGTAGTGAGTAGCCGTTGAATCCGGCAGTGACAGCAACTGCCAACCCAACCACCGGCCCGATGCTTCCGCTGGTAATTAGACTTCCCTGAGTCAGGCCAACGGCCAGTCCGACGAGAATTGCTGCCGCCAAACATGGCGCCAATCCCCACCCTTGAGTCATCGCCGCGATGCCGCCCGCCAACCCGACGAGCGCACCCACTGATAGGTCGATGTTGCCGGTAACGATCACCATCAGCATGCCCACGGCGAGCACTCCCGTTACCGCCGTCTGCTGCAACAGCTTTGAGAAGTTGATCGCGCTGAGAAATATTCCGTAGGGGTGGTTCTGGTCGATCGTGGCCCACTGAAAGAAAAGCCAAATGACAATTAACGCGCCCAGCATCGTGTACGCGCGCAACGCTGACGTGCGAAGTTTGATACGCGGTGTATTTGTCGTTTCAGACATTGTTTAGAGGCGGGCTACTGCCCGCCCGTTTTCTGGCTGCGATTGGCGGGCGGTAGCCCGCCTCTAAACTACTCATATTTATGCAGCCAAACGTGCATGTCCTGTCGCGCATGACATCACTGCTTCAGGGGTCGCTTCGTTGCGGGTGAACTCGCCTGTGACGCGCCCCTCGTGCAAAACGAGCACGCGATCGGAAAGCCCGAGCACTTCCGGAAGTTCCGACGAAACCAAAACGATTGCGAGGCCACTTTCCGCCAACCGATTAATCTGGGCGTAGATCTCCTGCTTGGCGCCGACATCGATGCCGCGCGTTGGTTCATCAAGAAAGAGCACACGCGGGTTCGTCAATAACCATTTTGCCAGCACAACTTTCTGCTGATTGCCTCCGGACAAGGTGCCGGCGACGGTAAAAACCGAAGGTGCTTTGATTCGCAGCTCACCGGCAGCCCGCTCTCCGGCCGCCGCTTCCGCGTTCTCGTCCGTGATGAAGCGTCCCGAGAGTTTTCGTAGACCCGCGAGCGTCATGTTTCTGAGAATAGTCTGATCCAAAACCAGTCCGTAACGCTTCCGATCTTCGGTGACGAAGCCGACGCCGTGTTTGATCGCGTCGGAAGGGCTGTTCATTTGAATCTGCTTGCCGTTGACTAAGACTTCAGCAGACTTCCGACCGGCATGCGCGCCAAAGATCGCCATTAGCAATTCAGTTCGCCCAGAGCCCATCAGTCCGGCGATTCCCAGGACTTCACCTTTGCGCACCGCAAAACCGACGTCATCAACCAGCAACTTGCCGGGCACGGACGGATCTTCGACGGTGACGTTGCGGGCCTCGAAAACTATTTCGCCACGTTCGTGTTTTGCTTCCGGGAAAATGTGATCGACTTCCCGTCCCACCATCTGCGCGATGACGCGCGGCTCGTCCAATTCGGACGTGACATTCGTAGCGATTGTCCTGCCGTCGCGCAGAACAGTGATGCGATCGCTGATGCGAAAAACTTCGTCGAGCTTGTGCGAGATGTAAATCATCGCGACGCCGCGCGCGCGTAAGGCGTTGAGAATACCGAACAATGTTTCGACTTCAGTGTCCGTCAAAGCGGCAGTCGGTTCGTCAAGCACCAGAATCCGGGCATTCTGCGATAGCGCTTTCGCGATCTCAACAAGTTGCTGTTGGCCAATGCCAAGATTGCGAACCGGAGTGCGTAGATCAATCTCGAGATGAAGGTCGTCCAGCAGTTTTTGGGCGCGGCTGAAGAGGTCTTCCCAATTGATGATTCCCAGACGACGCGGCGCGCGGCCGAGAAAGATGTTCTCGGCGACGTTCAGATCCTTAACCAGCGACATTTCCTGATAGATGACGGCAATGCCGGCTTTTTCCGACTCGCGCACGTTCGCGAATCGCTGTTCGCTGCCGTCCAGAATGATCTCGCCGCCATATTCAGGATGAGGATAGACGCCCGCAAGAATCTTGATGAGCGTCGATTTGCCCGCGCCGTTCTCACCGACGAGAGCGTGAATCTCGCCGGCTGCCAAATCAAAACTGACCCCATCGAGCGCACGAACACCGGGAAAGGTCTTCGTGATGGCCTTCATTTCAAGAAGCGCTGGGGTCATGTCCAATGTCCAAAGTCCAAAGTCCAAAGTCAGTGGCTAGCGGTACTTGCTTCCGCGCAGAGTCGAGTTGCGCAGATACTTCATAAGTCCTGCAATTAGCTGGCTGACCTCATAAGCCGACTTCGACAAGCCGTCGAACTGAGGCATTGAAATGTACTCTTGGTCCAGCGCGATATACAGTTGGGCACGGGCCTCGCCACAGGAGGCTTTGGCCACAGACAAAAACTGCAGGAACTCGTTATCGCCACCGCGCTCGAATCCTTCCGCAATATTAGAGAGGATTGAAATTGCAGCGCGCCGAATTTGATCCCGCAGGACGAAGTCTCTGGAAAACTTTCCTG
>JBKPPE010000083.1:0-5203 GCA_046733375.1 Acidobacteriota bacterium
GAGATAGCGTGGCGCGTCAGCGCGCAGTGTTCACAACCGTTTCGCTTTTTCTTTCTACGTTTTTCGTGGCGATGCTCAAGCCGCCGCTCTGGCAATCATTCGGACTGTTCGGGCGCGCGATTCTCGTGACATTGTTCATGACCGGCGTGTGGCACTTGATTCGTCGCCTGCGCGAGTACTTTCGCTATTACACTTATCGGCCTGACCATATTCATTACTCGATCACGCAAGAGGAAAAGGCCGCGCCAAAGCCCTTCACCCGCTTTTCGGCGTCAGCGTTTCTGCTTGGTGGTTATGCCGTCAGCCTCGGCATTGGGCTGTTGATTGGATGGCACGCGCAGGACTTTTTCTCAGATTTGACGTTACTGTTTCGACACGTCCCCTCGATAGGTACCGGCGGGTCTCCTTCGGCGACGGCGCTAATCATCTCTGACCTGTTATTTTATCCGCCCATTGCGGTTCTGATTGTTGATACCATGCACTCGCTCGCGTCACGAATCGATGCTGGATAACTTCAAAGTGAAATGCGACGGTAGCAGGGTGGCAAGGCAACGACTGATTCTGGTCGTTGCTCTGGTTGTCGTTGGGTGGCTTGTCTGTGCCGAGGGGATTGAGGCTCGTTGCGCGATAACTCAGCAGGAACGACTTACGCCGATTCAGCGCGAGGTCGAGCGACAGCGTCAGCGTTTGTCTTCGACCGAGCCTGAGGAAAGGCGCGACGCGCTGATGCACCTCGGAAATCTCAAGCGGCCTGATGCGTCGCGGGCGGCGGCGGCAGCATTGAACGACGAGATTCCGGCGGTGCGAGTGGCCGCCGCGCATGCAATCCTTTCGTTGCCGGGCACGGAAGCGGCCAATTTTCTTTCCCCACTGTTGAAAGACAAGAACGAATTCGTGCGTCGCGAAGCAGCGTTCGCGTTGGGTGAATCACGGTCTCGTACGGCAACGACTATCCTTATCGAGCTCATGCTTCACGATAAAAAGCCGTCCGTGCGCGGCGCCGCCGCTGTCGCGCTCGGACAAATCCGTGACGACGCTGCGTTGCCTGCACTCTCGCAAGTTGTTACGGGACAAGATTCGAAAAAGAGAAAGTCGAAGAGTTTCGAAGAAGAATTTGTCGTGCGGTCTGCGGTTCGATCACTGGGACAAATCGGCAGCCGCACATCGGTATCGACTTTAATTTCCGCGCTTCAGGACGAAACAAACTCGATGGAAACGCGCCGTGAAGCAGCGACCGCACTCGGCTTGATTGGTGACCCATCGGCTTTGCCGGCGCTGCAAGCGGCATTTGCAACTCACGCCGATCCTTACTTGTCAGAAGCCGCCCGCACCGCTATTCGCCAAATCAATCACGCAAAAACAAAAGGCGCCGGAACCTAATTCCGGCGCCTGAGTTGGTCTATGAAGCAGTTTCGCGCCTGCGCCCTCCCTTCACGTTCGGGCTTCTGAGAGCTGGTTAGCTTTCAGCCGGACGCTCACCGCGGCCCTGGCCTTTCTTCGCGGCCTTTTCTTTAACCTGCGGAATCGGAACGCCCACGCTACCTGATCGTGCGGCCAATCGCTGGTCCTGAACCGTTGTTTCCGGCATGTCGGCGATCAATGCGCCGCCGGACTGTTTCGAGAAGACCAGCCGTTTTGTGTCAGAATTCAGCCCGACAAACACCAGATCGCCCAGCCCAATCTGCCCAGTCGCCACCAGGTTCGAAAGCGGGTAAACGAGGAAGCGCTCGACGGCTCGTTTCAGGTGGCGTGCGCCGTATTTGAAGTCGATGCCCTCATCGAGCAGCATGTTCTTGGCTTCGGACGAGCACTGGAACACGAACTTCGTTCCCGCCGACAGCATAATGCGATCCTGCACCGCCTGAAGCTCCAGATCCAAAATCGCGCGCAGGTGATGTTCTTTCAGCGAACGGAAGACCACGACCTTGTCGATGCGGTTCATGAACTCAGGCGAGAACTTGCGTCGCGCCGCTTCGACCGCCGTGCGGTAAATCTTCTGATCAACTTCGGTGTCGTGCGGGTTCTTCGCGCCTTTTCCGGGAGCAAAGCCGATCCCACCGGAAATCAGTTCAGACATCTCGCGCGCGCCCAGGTTTGAAGTCATGATCACCATGCACTTCGAAAAATCGACACGACGATTGTCGCCGAGTGTCAGTGTGGCCTTGTCGAGAATGCCCAGCAGCAATTGCCACAACGCATCCGAGGCCTTTTCGATCTCGTCAAACAGCACGAGCGTCAGCTTCAGATCCTCGGTGTGCATCCGATCAAGGTTCTCCTGTGTGAGCATCGGAGAAGTCTCGCGATGGCCGAGGTATCCCGGCGGTGAGCCGATTAGCTTGGCGATTTCGTGTGAGTGCTGAAACTCAGCGCAGTCAATCTTTACGATCGCGTTGGGGTCGCCGAACAAAACTTCGGCGGCAGCTTCGATTACGCGTGTTTTGCCGGATCCGGTCGGTCCCAGGAACAGCATCGTGCCGATCGGGCGATTAATCGGGTTCATTCCGGCGAGGAAAATTTGATAGAGGCCGGTCATGCGGCGCACGGCGCGCTCCTGGCCGACGATACGTGCTTCCAGACGCTCTTCGAACTCCTGCGCCCGTGGACTCTTTTGATCGGGATCAAGAAAAACTGTTTGCTCTAATTGTTTTTCGGGGGTTGCCATACTCTCTGTTTCACTTCCGTCGCCACGCCAAATGTGAACCTCACGTAGTCGCCGGTGGATCCTCCAAACACCTCCTCATGCAAAGAACGATCCGCTACCGCAAACGATGCGCGCCGCAATTTTTTCGTTCGGCTTTGTGCGAAAGGGAACACGACGCTCACAGCTATATATACGAGGCGCTGCGTGTTGTCATCCAAAATATTTCATGCAAATCCGAAATCGCGCAGAATCGGAGTATGTTTGAGCGAGTAAGCGTGACAATTCACGGCACTTTGTTACTGACACTTTGCAGTTACTGCAAAATGGTTACAAAGAGACGTACACGGAAACGGCTGCAGGCTTCGCAAAACGTCAGACGGCTGGCAAGGTCAGTCGTAATACTCGAGGCCAAGGTGCGTGATGAGGTCTTCGCCCCGTAGATGCCGCAGAGTGTTTTTTAACTTCATGAGCTGAATGAAGATGTCATGTTCGGGATAAAGTCCCGGCGCGGTCATCGGCGATTTGAAGTAAAACGAGAGCCACTCCTGCACGCCTTTCATGCCGGTCCGTTGGGCCAAATCGAGGAAAAGCGCCAGGTCCAGGACGATGGGCGCCGCCAGAATTGAGTCGCGACAAAGAAAGTCGATTTTGATCTGCATCTTGTAGCCGAGCCAGCCAAAAATGTCGATGTTGTCCCAACCTTCTTTGTTGTCGCCGCGCGGGGGGTAGTAATTGATGCGCACAACGTGCGAGAAGTCCTTGTAAAGCTGCGGGTAAACCTCGGGCTGAAGGATATACTCCAGTACCGAAAGCTTTGATTCTTCCTTGGTTTTGAAGGAATCAGGATCGTCGAGCACTTCGCCGTCGCGATTTCCGAGGATGTTTGTCGAGTACCAGCCGTGCAGGCCGAGCATGCGCGACTTCAATCCCGGCGCCAGGATCGTCTTCATCAGCGTCTGACCGGTTTTGAAATCCTTCCCACAGACGGCGATCCCGTTCTGGTTCGCGAGATCCATCAAAGCCGGAACGTCCACCGTGAGATTCGGGGCGCCGTTCGCGAACGGAACTCCGGATTTCAGCGCCGCATACGCGTAAATCATCGAAGGCGGAATCGCCTTATGGTTGTCGCGCATTGCCTGTTCGAGCGAATTCATCGTGCGATGCACGGCGTGCGGCTTCATGAAGACTTCGGTCGAAGCGGCCCAAATCATCACCAGCCGGTGGCACCGGTTCTTCTTTTTGAATTCGGCAATCTCGGCAATTAGCTGGTTCGCGAGATCGAGTTTGTTCTTGCCCTTCTTCACGTTAGTGCCGTTCAGCCGCTTCACGTACGACTGATCGAACACGGCCTTCATCGGCTTTATCTTCTGCAAAGGCTTCTTCAGTTTTTCGATTAATTCTTTTTCGAGAACTCCGGCGTGGAGGGCGGCTTCGTAAGCCGAGTCCGGAAAGATGTCCCAGGCGCCGAAAACGAGGTCGTTCAGGTCTGCCAACGGCACAAAGTCCTTAATCGCCGGCACTCGATTGTCCGTGCGTTTGCCGAGACGAACCGTACCCATCTGCGTCAGGCTGCCGATTGGTTCGGCCAGGCCTTCCTTGATCGCCTCAACGCCAGCGATGAAAGTTGTGCTGACTGCTCCCAGCCCGACCAAGAGCACGCCGAGCTTCCCCTTTGCAGGCGCGACTTCCGCGCCCTTCTTAACTGGCATTCCTAAGATTGACCTCCGGATAAAAACAGGAAATGGACAAGACGCACGATGATACATGAGACGTGCGCGATTCGCACGTGCGGATGGTCTCGGTAGTGTCTTACTTTGCGTGCCTTTGCGGGCTGGGCGCTTTTGCGTGAATCAGCATTGGTTTTTTATCCGAGAGTTTCATGCAAAGGCGCAAAGGCGCAAAAGATCCAAAGTCAAAAAATGGCGTCTATCGGACGGCCAAAAGTTTGGCGGGATGATTGGTAATTAGCGCGTGAAGCTTGAGAAGCCTGGCTCGTTCCACCCATTTGGTGTCATCAACCGTCCAAACGACCACAGGCAAACCGGCTTGCTGAGCTTTCTCGACGAGTTTTCTCCGCGCCAGTAGCCGATGCAGCAAGAGTTCGTCGGCGCCACAGTCAACCGTGGCTGCGAGCATATTCTCGCGCCAGTTTCGGCTGGCAATCTGGGTTGAGCCGAACAGCGCGCCCGTGCGAATCGAACTGTCGAATATCTTAAGACTCGCGATTGCGCCGAGATTAAAGCTGACGACAACAACGCGATTTTGAAACTTGAAGTCGTTAACTAGTTTCGCGATGGTATGAACCAACTCACTAGCATCATCATTATCGCTCTTCATCTCGACATAGATAGTCGCTGGCCTCTTGCGGCAGAGTTCGAATACTTGTCTAAGCGTCGGAACACGCTGTTCGGCGTATTCGCGGCGCGCGAATTTTGGGTTCGCTCGATTGAACCAGGTGCCAACTTCTGTCTGAGCGAGTTGTTTGGAATCGAGTCGGCCGATTGGGCCTGCGATTAGTCCCGTTCGTCGTAGCGTCGCATCGTGGATTACAACCGGCACGCC
>JBKPPE010000084.1:0-6061 GCA_046733375.1 Acidobacteriota bacterium
TCCTGATCCAGCATTGCTGCGGCCAGTGCGGTAAAGGACTTCGTCGATGAAGCAATGTAATAGAGCGTATCGGTATCGGCTTTGATGCCGGCTTCCCTATCCGCCATTCCATACGCGCGCATAAAAATCGGCTTATCATCCTTGATCACGACGATTGCGATACTCGGAAGGTCAGGAAATGTTGCCAGCGTCTTACGAATCTGAGCGTCGTAGGCGGCAGTAAAGTCTTTTTCCGCTGCCCGCGAATCCGTCTGGGCGAAAACGAAACCGTTCGCGGAACTCAATAGCATTGCAACAAGCGAAACAACAATCGCTTTTTTCATGAGCTCTCCTGTGAAATGCATTTCTGAGGTCGTTAAGAAACTACGATTCACGAAACGGGAAGGTTCCGTGAATGCATTGGGTTTTCGTTGGGCAGCCAGCGGCGCAGCGGGGAAACAGAATAGCCACGGGGACCTAATCAACGTGGTATCGCATAATAAGTGGTGCGTCCCTGCACAACGTACTCAGGATGACCTCTTATCTCCATCCGTACTTTCCGCAGCGTTCCGTCAAAATTCTTATTAGTTGGATAGTAGCTAATGATGTACCTGTGATTTATGTCGGCCAATATCCGTTCGTAGATTCCATTCGCCTGTTCCTCGGTCTCCAGAAATGATGTCCAGCCGCCGGTAAGGTCAGCAACGCGAGCGGCGGCGATCTGCCCTGCCTTAAGTCTCCTGGCCATCATTTCTCGGATCTGCGCGCTAACATAAGGTGGAAGCTCGAATGATTTGTTGGAATTAGGACTCGATTTCGGCGGCAGACGCTCCATTCCGAGCCACATGTCTTTGTACTTATCGTGTGCGAGCCTTGCCCTCTCAGCCATCGCCTCGACGCGTCGAATAACCTCTTCCTCGGGAACATCAATCAGCCGCGCCCCGGGAATTACGGTGTAGAGTTTGGCTCGCGATTTCTCAACCTCAGAGTAAACAGTATTTAAGTCATACTCCGCCGGCCGCTGGTTCTCCCAGCGAGGAGCCTCATCTCCATCAGTCTGGAAAATGATAATTGGCCTTTTCCTCTCACCAATCAACTCTCTGACAGTCGCCAAGAGCGCACTGAACTGCCTACTGCGCGTGTTGTAGCCATTGATGGTCAACTTCTTTAACGAGTCCAACGTTTTTTTCAGTTTCTTCTTGTCTTTCGTGAAGCCAATCGCAAGCTCGACATCATCTGTGACGATTGCCATCTCGTCAAACGGTGTGAGTTCGCTAACTAAAGTCTTCGCAGCTTCAATGCTGGCGTCGAGGTAGCCGAACTGGCTTTGGCTGCGATCGAAGATAAGCACAATCGAGCGTGGCAGGCGCGCAGCATCATCGCCTATCGTCAGATTCACGACCGCTTGCGGTTCGTTATCTTCTGTCACCACAAAGTCATCTTTAGTAAGCCCGCTAATGTAGCGTGAGCCGGCAGCGTCTGTGACCACAACATCCAGATTGACCAACGATGTATCAATCCTAACGATTTCTTCCGGCCGCGGATTTTGTCCCAGAGCCTTCTGACTGGTTTGTTCTCTGGTTTCATCTTTAGTTTCCGCCTTTGATCTCTTAAGACTAGAGCCGAAAGGTGACGGCTTTTCGGTAGATTGCGCTGTAATGGAAACGTATGATGCCGGATTTACTAAAACCATTAGTAGAAGCGCGGCTAACCCTTTAATCGCTAAATTGTTTTTCATACGTGCCTCCCAAAGAGGAACCGTCCAGCAGTTGAGTTATGCTCGACGGATGAATTGGTCCAAAAAAGAGGGGCCAAGTTGATGTTTACGTCTGCGAGTGGGGGAGGACGGGTCAGCCTCGGAGCCCAGATTGCTAAGGCAGCTTCAGGATTCGCTTCACTTCGGATTCGAGACTCCGGGCGGTGGCGCCGTCGCAGAACGCATTCGGGACCCGCTTCACATAAAACGGGTAGACTCTATCAATCATGCTGTCAACGGTTAGCTGGCTTCTTTCTAATTGCTCTTTATATCTTTGGACAAGAAGATATCGTTTCCTTCCGTACGGCTCCCGGTCTATGACACTTTTATCCCGCGAGTACACCAGAAACTTAACATTCTTGCTTTTACTCGCGATATACGCGAGAACCTGCGGAAATCTATTGTCATTGGTCTTACAAATCGCGTGCGTAAAACAGAAGCTGTGCCAGTGGATGATGACTAAATCAGGCTTTGCGTCAATAATGACATCCTCCCTTTCCCAAGCTGGGTTGACGGGCTCGACGCGGGCATCGATTGGCAGGACTTTAATAATGTCGTAGATGTCGTGCGCGTTGGTAGCGTAGTTACCAGCGGTAGCCGGATTATAAACTCTAACTGCGTTGTCGATAATAAAAACGACAGGACGCGGAGTGGCTCACTGTCTAAAGCAGCTTCGACTTCTTTATAGGAGTACATCGCTCTTTGCCATTGAGGAGCGCACATATAGCATTGCCGCCGGTGTCTGAGCAAGGATTACGCGCCGCGGGCGCCAGGCTATTACAATCTAGAATCCCAGGTCCCAGGGGGGCGACATGGGAGGGGATGCCTGCCGCCGCACAGCAAATATGAACTTACGGGAAATTGCTTTGAAACACTGCACCTATAAATCCGATTGCTTCTTACGTCGCAAGCGGGCTTCCAACCAAATCTTTCGCGCGATGAACAGTGCGGCCTGACTCAGGATCGCCGCACCCACGCCGGACAGCCGAATGGCGCCGAGCCATATCGCAACGCCAATGAGGGCGAAGACCCAGCCTGCATACATACAGTATCCGGCAAACATAATTATCGGAACGAACACAAACCGAGTAATGGATGCGTACTGTGGAATCTCTTCAAACGGACTGTAAATGTAGCCGAGTATCGGAATCGCAAGGACGAGGTGAACCCAGCGAAGTATCGAACGAATGGTAGCGCGACTAATCATTCAATCCCTTTCCTCGGAGAATCCGAGGCACAGACTTCTCAATCCGAGCGTCCCGAGTCCTCGCTTGTTTGGGTTGAGAAAAATAAAGGAGGTAGCCTCTTTGCCTACCGGGTGTCAGCGCGGCGAAGGCCTTTTTCAAGCCCGGAACTTCATTTAGTTTGTTTTTGAACTCGTCGGGTGTTTTGAATTCAGAAGTCTTCTTTAGATTCACTTTCAAGCCAGCTTTTTCCGCCGTGATCGCTTCTTTGATGTAGGCCTTCAAAGTACTCGTCAACTTTACGATTTCACGAACGTTAGTGAACCGAATCTGGCGGGCCGCCTGCACATTCTCTGTTTGTTGGATCAGAATGCCTTTTGGATCCTTCAGCAAGGCACCCTTGAAAAACAGGAGCGCGCAGTACTCCTTGAATCCGTGAATCAAGACGATGTTTCTTTTCTCAAACGTGTAACAAGGGCACCCCCATTTCAATTCTTCAGTGAGATCGCTGGCGAGACACATCATTCGTAGTTTCTCGTATTCCGCTTGCCACTTTCCGGGCTTGTCGAAAAACCAATCCACTTTGGGATTTGATTTGCTCATTTGGGTTGTTACTGCCTGAGATATTTCTCAAACCACTCGACATTCGCCTGCATGGCGGCGAGTTGCATCTTTGGCTCGGTCGGACCGTGTGGTTGGCGCGGCAGTACAATCATCCGCGTCGGAACGCCTTGCAGTTTGAGCGCGTTGTAGAATTCGTAGCCCTGCGAAATCGGAACGCGAATATCGGCATCGCCATGTTCAATCATCGTCGGTGTCTTCACGCCCTTGACGTTGAACATCGCAGAGTGCTTCTGATATGCGTCCATCTGCTCCCAAAACTGTCCACCAAAATAGTCCGGCACGAAAGCCGGAATGTCAGCGGTGCCGTTGAAGCTCATCAGGTTTGTCACCGGCGCCCCCGCGGACGCGGCTTTGAATCGCTGCGTCTGCGTGACAATCCATGAAGTCATGAAACCGCCGTAGCTCCAGCCCATCACGCCCAGCCGATCCGGATCGGCAACACCCATGGCAATCACTTTGTCCACGCCAGCCATCAGATCCTGATAATCAGCTCCGCCCCAATCTTTGACGTTGGCGCGGCGAAACTCCACGCCATAGCCGCTTGAGCCGCGCGGGTTCGGTCGCAGGATCGCGTAACCCTTCGATGAAAAAGTCGCCAGCGGATAAACTCCGCGGCCGCCCACAAACGTCTGCTGGAATACGCCGGTGGGCCCGCCGTGAATATTCAGAATCATGGGAACTTTCTGTCCGGCTTGATAGCCAACCGGATACGTCAGCAACCCTTCGATCTCCTTACCATCTTTTGAAGTCCAATGAATGACCTCGGTCTTTCCGACCGGCGGAAGCTTTACGTCGTTGTTTGCATGGCTGACCTGGACGGGCGCGAAGGTCGACACCGCCGAAACAAACGCGTCCGCCGGCGTGTCGGAAGTTTGCCGTACAAAGCCAAGCATGGTCCCGGTGCGATTCAAATTGATTCCACCGAGAACGGCCGGCGTCGTCTTGATTTCCTCAATCCTGTTGCTCGCAACGTCGAGCGAATAAAGTTGTGTTGAGGTGCCTTTTGCTTCATTGAAGTAAACGCGCTTGCCGTCCGCGGACCAGCCCGTAATGCTCGGCTGCGCGTCATAAGAAGCGGTCAGAGCTTTCGGTTGTCCGCCCGCAGCCGGAAAGACTTCAATTAAGCCACTCCCCGTCCAGCTCGGAGGATTGTCGCTGACGGTTATCGCAATCCATTTGCCGTCCGGCGAATAAAGCGGCGAACTTTCCGCGGCAGTCGTATTCGCAAAGATGGCAGCTTTCGCCGTTCCGACTTCCACGATCGATACATCGCCCGTCGTCCAATCATTAGCCACCGAAGACTTCGTGTGATCGAATACGAGCCGAGTCCCGTCAGGCGCCCAATCGAAACTGCCGACGTTGTAGTTTTCGGATGTGAGCTTGCGCGGCTCGCGCTTTCCGTTCGCATCCTTCTGCAAGAAGATCACATACAGGCGCGACATCTTCAGGTTCTCATCGACCCAACGAAAATCATTCTTCGCCTTGTCATTCTTCTCCTCGTCTTCACTCTTCGCATCAGTCATCGTAAAGGCGATCGACTTCCCATCAGGTGACCATTCAAAATTTGAGACTGCGGTTTTCGCGTCCGTCAGGGGCTCTGCCTCACCGCCGCGCAGCGGCAGTAAGTAGACATTGTTCTTGTTGTCTTTGCGATTCGAAAGGAATGCGATCCAGTTTCCATCCGGCGACCATTTCGGATTCGAAGAAGACTTCTCATTGAAGGTCAGCTGGAAGGTCTCCTTGCCGTCGCTGGTCGCCAACCAAAGCTGCGTTACGTATTCGCTTCGGTCTGCGGTCATTACGGCATCAGAAACCGTGTAAACGACGCGCTTGCCATCGGGCGACACGCGCGGCGTTCCCACCGTGCGCGTTTTGATTTGCAGCTCCGGAGTCCAGACCGTTGGTGCGCTGGTCTGCGCGGTGCTCGTGATGACAAGAATTAGAAGAGCGGCGAAAGTTGTGATTAAGGTCTTCATGTTAGTTCTCCTGAAAAGTGAAGAGCAGTCTGCAAGCCCGTTTTCGCAAGCGCCGCTCACTTTTAGTTCGAATTAAAGTTGTTGTCGTTACAGGTCAGCCCTACTACATCGGAGAACCAAGGCTCATAGCGCGCGGAACACTATCGCGACTTGAACGATCCAGTCAATGAAAGCGAGATACCTTGGCTCTCGTGATCCCACGACTTGCCAATATCAATTGAATCGAGTATTGAACGCGGCCATGAATCGACGTCAGTTCAATTTTGCTCTCGGGACAGCGACTGCGGCGGTCGCTTTAAAGTGGCCATTCACTGTGGCGCGCGGCTCTGAAAAGTTGCGGGTTAACGGCGCGCGGTTGAACCAACACCTCACGGAGCTTTCTGAATTTGGAAAGAATCCGCAAGGTGGAGTTAGTCGTGTGGCGTACAGCGAAGCCGATCGGCTGGGACGTGAGTACGTGATGGGCCTAATGCGCGCGGCGCAACTCGATGCATCAATTGATGCGGCGGGTAACCTCATTGGCCGCCGACGTTCAAGTAGCG
>JBKPPE010000085.1:0-4454 GCA_046733375.1 Acidobacteriota bacterium
GCGTCACTCTGGATGAAGACTTGGTTAAATCGCTGCAGGCAGATTATCGGACCGCGCCGATTTCAGATCAGGAACGCGTGATGCTTGATTACGTCGCGCAGTTGACTCGCGACGCCACCCGAATTTCAAAAGACGATCACATGAAGCTGCGGGGTGCCGGGTTCGACGATCGCGCGATCCTGCAAATCACGTTAATCGCAGCCTGGTTCAACTACATCAATCGCGTAGCGGATGCGCTTGGAGTAGGACGAGAAGGATAGCGCCGCAAGTCCTGAATTCCTCGCAAAATATCTATTCGGGTAGAAGTTAACGCCCACCAACTGAAACCATCAATGACGACGACGGGAAGGGAATAGGTTCGCTCTCGCACCCGGTAGGTCAGACGAAAGATGTCTTACTCACGGGGCTGCTTCGCGCGCGCTCCGAGCACAATCGATGACGAGATGAAGGTTTTCCCGGCCAGGGCGTCTCTGATTGCCGGTCGCAAGTCGGAAGCCATGCGTCGTTTGAGGACATAACCGGAGGCGCCGGTTCTCAGCGCCGCTTCCAAAAAATCGACGTCTTCGTGAATGGTCAGGAATAGGACTTTGGCTCTTGAACCGCGCTGTTTTAGTTGCATTGCCGTCTCAATACCGTTGAGTGCCGGCATCGAAATATCGAGCAAACAAACGTCCGGGTTAAGTCTTGCTGCTGCATCGAGCAGCGTGCGACCGTCTGCCACCGCCTCTACCACATCGAACTCAACTTCGAGATAACGCGCGACCCGGTCACGCATCTCTTTGTGATCGTCTGCCAAAAGAATGCGTGGCCGCTTCATGGCCTCTCCCACCTGACGGTTTGTATGCAAAATGCAAATGACGAGCAACGAAACTAACAGATGGTCGCAAGCATAAGTCAGATGCGGCGGCTGAAAACACTGGTAAAACTGACAGGACAGAATTGAAGGAAGGAAGGAAGTGTCGAACGCGGCCATGATCTGCCCGTCTCGCAAGATTGTTGGGCGCATCTGGCGAGACGAGGCAGTCAAAAGGCGTGGTGAACCATCACGCGGCGGCGACCAGGCGGCTGTTCAAAGCGTATTGGACCAACTCCGCGGTGTTCTTGATATGCAGATGCTCCATCATCGTGTACTTGTGAAAAGCAACGGTTCGCGGCGACACATTTAGAATGAACGCCGCTTCCTTCATCGATCGCCCTTCGGCAAGTAGTTGCAATACCTCTTTTTGCCTGAGAGTCAGGTGGTTCGAACTCTTCAGATTCTTGAAGTGATTGATCGAAGATCCAATCACATCTTCAGTCATTCTCGGCGTAATGTAAGTTCCGCCGCGAACCACGGTGCGGATCGCGGACACCAGTTCGGCACCGGCTGAGGATTTCAGCAAGAAACCACTGGCTCCCAGGCGGAACGCTTCCGCCGCCATGTCCTGATCCTGATTCATGGTGAGATAAATCAGCTTAACTGTTGGCATCAACTGTTTCAGTCTTTGTCCGGCAGTGAGACCATTCATTGTCGGCATGCCGATGTCCAAAACGATTACGTGCGGGTTCAGCGCGGGGGCGGAGTTCAGAAGTTCACGGCCATCACCGAACGTGCCCACTACCGCAAACTCGGGCTCGAGAAGTTTCTTTAGCGCATCCAGTATCAATCGATGATCGTCTGCGAGTACTACGCGGGTGCTTAACATAATTCCTCCATCTCACTAAAGCCCGGCGCCATGCTGGGGAGTCCTGGCTGACCAAGCAACCTGGTTCGTTCCTTCTGCCGTTTCACTGTGGCGAACGACTTAGGGGAACTGAAACCTGTATTGTCGTCCCTTCCATGCGTCGGGATTTGATTTCAATTTGTCCATCCACGAGCCGCAAACGTTCGCGCATGCTCGTGAATCCCAGTCCTGAACGCGTCCCGTTAGATTCTGTGTCGAACCCACGTCCGTCATCGGAAATCGTAAGCCGCACCTCGTCGTCTGTTTTTTCGAGATTCACTCGCGCTATTTGCGCGTCGCTGTGTTTGACGGTATTGCGCAGAGCTTCCTGCGCGATCCTGAATAAGCAAAGTGTCACGTCCTGCGAAAGGTCTGCGGGAAAGCCCGACTGCCGGAATATCACCGCCAATTTGTCGTTCGAAATTTCCTTGCACAGGCTCTCGGCGGCGGGTGCCAAACCGAGGTGATCCAGTTTTGATGGATGCAGGCGGTACGAAAGCCGATGAATGTCCGCGGCGATCTCTTCGACACTCTCCTGAAGTTTGTGCACACGTCGACGCAATAGGCGCGGGCTCTTCGCTTCCAACCCAAGTTGCTCGAGTTCGATAGACAACAACGCCATTCGCTGATTCAGATCGTCGTGAAGCTCGCGCGCAACCCGACTGCGTTCCTTCTCCTGAGCGGCAATCAGACGGCTCCCGAGATCGCGCAGCACTTCCTGAATTCGCTTTTGCTCGGTGATGTCGATCATAAAGCCGTGAACACCTGAAATCCTGTCGGCTGACCGCGTGATGCTCACCAGATTGTGTATCCATACAATAGACTCATCGTTCGCGAGCATTCGAAAAGTGATATCAAAACTATCCGCGCTTTGTGCTTGCGACGCGCAGACCTCGATCACTCGTTCGCGGTCTTCGGGATGTATGTTGGAAACCAGAAAGTCGGGCGCATACCAGGCAGCAATCGGTTAGCCGAGAAACTCTCGCGCCTGCGCGCTGACGTAGGTGTATCTCCATGTTTCCGGATCGGCTTCCCAAGCGACGATCTTCGTCGTATCAAGGAGTTGGCTGAGACGCTCTTCGGTCTTGCGTAAGGCTTCTTTGGGCGTGACAAAGTCATCGTGACTCACCAGAACTCTGAAACGCGCGCCGGGCAGATCGAGACGCGCCGCATGCACCAGCAACGAATGCGTGCCTGTGATCCCTCGATAAGTGTACTTTCCGTTAATCTCTTTGACTTCATCCGCCAACATTTGATCGAGATCATCACTTAACGTGGGGCGATTTAACCGGTTTGTCTGATTCGCGTCCTGATCCCTGCGATAAAAACCAAAGTAAGTCGGCCGCTGATTGCGGTTTCTCACGAAGCGATGATTCTGCTCGAAGATGCTCCACGCCCGGCTGGCGTAGAGAATCGCTCCTGATTCATTCAGCAGCGCAATATTCGACGCACACGCTTCGACGAGGTCCTGCAGAAATTTTTCAGACACTTGCGGCCGTTCGTCACGATCGCGAGTCATGGCAGCGTGGGACGCCCCGAACGCAGGCGTTGGCAGTTGGTCGCTCAATCGGAGAGACCCAAGGAACATTTGATCGTCGCGACGTTTTTGGATAGGAGCGTTCATCTTCAGATTAATGTACTACTGCCTTCAGTTCGCTGCTGCGTCTACTCAAGACTGTGATCGCGCCGTGCAGAATCGCGTGATCAGCAGAATTGAGGTAATTGTTTAGATCCGTCTCGGAATCCCATTCGGATATGATCAAAGACGAATTTTCGTCTGCGACGTCCACGTACAAGCGAAACGCCTTGCATCCGGCGGTGCTGTTCAGTGGCTCGAGTAGCTGGTTCATTGTCTGAAAAAATTCGGCTCTCTTTTCCGGATAGATCGTCACGCTTGATGTATTCAAAACCATCTCATTCACCTTTTGGGCAGACTGGTGTGCTGGCTGCAAGCCGCTGCGGAAAAAGGGGGGCGAGTTGTTAACGGATTGCCTAATTGAAGTCGCGAAGTGCGACCTTTATTTTGTGCGCAAAACAATACTGCAAACAGCGTGCAGCAACATTACGACCCACGAGTGACGCAAAACGGTATTGCATTTACAGTACTTACACGTAGTAATACGCTTGCACTTAGGGATTTATCTGAGATCTAAAACCGCGGTATTTCGCGGCGGCCACGGTATGTCGCGACCAGAATCCGCGGCGATTGGGGCTCACTGTAAGAATTGCCAGTTACTGTGAGATTGAAAAAGTACTAACCAATTTCCATCGTCTGTCGAAGCCATGTTCGTGCGCGGCTGGTTTTAGATCGGCTGCCAATTTTGGTTCAAGTAGTCTTACCCGCGGTTTACCAGTGACCCAAATGAGAGTTGGATTCGCAATGACGCGGCAGCCGTCGAAAATCACGGAAGGACGTTTTCAACTAGCCTTCGAATATTCGCCGATGGGTATGGCCATCGTCGATTTCGACTATCGCATGCGTCGTGTCAACAAAGCGCTATGCACTGCCCTGGGTTACGAAGCGGACGAATTACAGAAGCGCAGATTTATCGACTTAACCCACCCTGACGACGTGCAAAGAGACCAAAAGTTGGCGGACCAGCTGTTCCGTGGCGAGATACCTTCCTACCGATTGGAGAAACGATTCATCACCAAGGAAGGAAGCGTGGCCTGGTTGGATCTAACCGCATTGTTGGTACGCACGAGGCGAGGAAAACCGCTGTACGGACTCGCCATGGTGGAGGATATAAC
>JBKPPE010000086.1:0-4412 GCA_046733375.1 Acidobacteriota bacterium
GTACTGAGTACTGAGTACTGAGTACTGAGTAAAAACGTTCATGCTTGCTTGTTACTCATTATTCGTTTATCTCGGTACAAAGAAAACTGAGTTGTTCAACTCAGTCCTCAGTCCTCAGTCCTCATCACTCATCACTCATCACTATTCTTCTGTCTCCCTCTCGTCTGGTCACTCTTTGCCGATCCAAATATTCGAGTAGCGGAATGGCGTACTTGCGTGAGATGTTCGCTAACTCTTTAAACGCCGGCACATCGATCGCCCGATCCGGTTTCGCGGCAGCGAAGGCGCGCAGCCGCGCAATCATGTCATTCAGCGCGGACGCGTGAAAAAACATTTCGCCATCCACGCGCACGAGTTTTCCTGCGTCAATCAGCACTTGCAGAACTTTCCTGCCGTGTTGTTGTTGCGACGCGGGGACACCTACGCGTGACAACGCTTCGCTGATGCTCGGTGCGGTCAGGTTCGCTTCGCGATAGATTTCTTCGAGCCGATCTCGTAACGCGGCATCTTCGCCGGAGACTGCGCGCGCGTGTTCCGGCAAGCGAGCAATGTCTTTCTCAATCACGAGGGAGCCGTTCTTCTGCAAGTCGGCCACGACTGCGCGAAATGGCTCCGGTGACGCGTGCGCAAAGTAACGCCCACGCAAGATTTCCAGCCCGAGCCCGCGAGATAACGGTTCGGCAGCATGATGCGCGCGGACATCTTTCACAATATTCTGTTTCAAGTCCGCAAGCGCGTTGGTGGCGAACAACTGTCCGCCAGCCTCGGCGATTAGTCCCTGTGCGTGCGCGGATTCAACCGCCGCTGTGACGATCTGATCGCGCCAGCCGCTCCGCACGACAATGTCGGCTCGGTTCAAGCCATTCGGAGCGCTGCCAACCAGCGCGCCGACCTTTTCTTCGCGCGTTCCATCGAGCAATGTGCTCAACCTGACGCGCACCTGGGCGAGTTCGCGCGCGCGATGTTTTGGGGCAAAAGCATCGACGATGACACCCCCCGCGATTGTCTGTTGCGGCGAATACGATCTGATGATGAATCGATCGCCTGACACTCCGACAATCGGCGCCTCGAGACGCAACTGGATAAAGCCGCTCGCGCCCGGTTTGATTTCACCCGATTCTTCCAGCACGCGCACACGTGCCAGCGCCTCTGCCGCTCCAACGTGCATTCGAACGCGCTGTCGAGACCGCAAGCTCCGCACGGCGTCCTCCAGCATTGTTACGCGGGCATCGATGATTTGTGTCGGCCGCAAACGCTGTGGCGGCGCCAGCACCATCCCGCGCTCAAGCTCGGCGGTCTCAATGCCTGTCAGGTTTACCGCAGTCCGTTGTCCGGCAATCGCGCGTTTCACCTTCGCGCCATGCACCTGCAAACCGCGCACGCGCACATTCCGAGCTGCGGGCAACAACTCCAACTCGTTGCCTTCTTCGATTTCGCCCGAGATTAGTGTGCCCGTGACGACCGCGCCAAAGCCGCTCATGGTGAATGCTCGGTCAATCGGCAAGCGAGTGATGAAGTCTTCGGAACGTGCGGGTACCTGCAAAGCAATGTCGTGCAAAGTCGACTTCAGTTCTTTAAGTCCTTCGCCGGTCCGCGAACTCACGGAAACGACGGGCGCGTTCTCAAGAAATGACGCGGCGACAAGCCCCTTCGCTTCTTCACGCACGAGCGCGAGCATTTCTTCATCGACCAGGTCTTTCTTCGTCAGCACCACTAATCCGTGCTTCACGCCAAGCAACCGACAAATCTCAAAGTGCTCCCGCGTTTGCGGCATCACGCTTTCGTCAGCAGCAATCACGAGCGCGACTACATCGATTCCGTGGGCGCCGGCAAGCATGTTTTTCACAAACTTTTCATGGCCGGGAACATCAACAAAGCCCACGCGCACATCCCCCAAATCGAGATCGGCGAACCCAATGTCGATAGTGATGCCGCGCCGTTTTTCTTCCGGCAACCGGTCCGCATCAATGCCAGTTAGCGCGCGCACCAACGCCGTCTTACCGTGATCGATATGACCCGCTGTGCCGACAATGATCGATTTCATCTGAATTCAGAGAGAGGTAGGTATAATACGGGCGCAACGGCCTTATACCTAGGATGTTCATTCCAATCGTAGTAGCGACCTTCGGTGATGAGTATTCCAGCTACTGCAAGACCTCGAAGCGACTTATTTGCGGCGTATACTGAGGGACATTGGCAGTCCGATTTTTCCGTCTGGAGCAATAATGATACGGAAGCCAAGACATCAGAACCCGGCTCACCGGACGAAGTGACGAAGATCTGTGGATGGAACTGAGAACACGAGGCAGCAACTAGCAGCGAAATCGCCGTGACGTCGCCGCAAGCTACTTGAAGGGGCTCTTCGCTGCTTTAGCCCACCTGTTGAAATCGCTATAATTCTCCTGTTTTAGCGGCGTAATCATCAACTGTGGGAATCCACGTTGTTTGCAGTACGCATCTAAAGCATCGTCCTGTAGGAATTCCGCTCTGACGCCGCAATAAAGAGAGACCAAAATGGCCGCAAAACCACCGTTTGATCGACTGAAAGCTTATCGACCAACTGCCATCGTTAATGCGCCTCCCGGGGAGCGCAAACATATCCTGCGTCGTTTTTGGTTTCCGGCGGTACTGCTTTTGGCGCTGGCAGCTGGGGGCTTGACCGGTATCATCGCGGCTTACCAACTCAACTATTCGCAGGCGGCAAACGAAGTTGCGGCGCTGGCGACTTATCGACCGAGCGTCGTTACGCGGATATACGCTGATGACGGCAAGACTGTAATTGGCGAGTTCGCGCTCGAGAAACGCATTCCGCTGAAGTACGAAGAGATTCCACCCAACGTTAAGAATGCCATTCTCGCGGTTGAGGATGCGCGCTTCTACGATCACATCGGCATCGATCCGATTCGCATTATCGGGGCGGCCTGGAAGAACCTCACGAGCGATCGCGTCGAAGGTGGATCGACGCTGACGCAACAACTTGCAAAGAATCTGTTTCTCACGCGCGAACAGACTTACAAGCGCAAAGTAAACGAGTGGTTGCTCGCGCTGCAAATCGAGCGTTACTACACCAAGAACCAAATCATGGAGTTGTACGCGAACCACATTTTTGTGGGCGCGAACGCCTACGGCGTTGAAGCGGGCGCGGAAACCTATTTTGGGAAGCAAGCGAAAGACTTGACGATTGATGAAGCCGCGTTGCTGGCGGCAATTCCGAAAGCCCCCGGCGAATACTCGCCAACTTCGAATCCGACCAAAGCGAAAGAGCGTCGCGATCTGGTGCTCGATCTGATGGCGAAGAATGGATTTGCGTCGGAATCAGAAGTCGCGGCGGCGAAGGGCAGACCGATTCAGCTGGCGGACTCGGCTTACTATCAACCGCCGCAAGCGACCGAACCGGCTTTCGATTATCCCGTTGAGTACATTCGGCAGGATTTGGAAGACAAGTTCACAACGCGCGTCGCGCAAACCGGACTGGCCGTTTATTCCACCATCAACGTCGCGGCGCAGCGAAAAGCTTACGATGTTGTGCGCGCGGGTTTGCGCCGATACGCCGGCGGTCATGGCGGGTGGCGAAATTCGTATGAGGCGATCGCGACGTCGTCGAACGCAGGCACGCCGACACAGCAGGAGCTGGCGTCGTACAAATATCCCGATTGGTATCGCAATGACTATGTGCCGGGCCGCTACTTGAAGGGTCTCGTGATGAAAGTCGAGTCGGGCCGCGACGAAGCGACTATCCGTTTTGGTAATTATACTGCGACCGTGAACGCCAGCGACATGGGCGGTAAGCGCTCGCCGCGATCGGAATTCAAACCGGGCTATCTCGCCGAGTTCATCATTCGCGAAGTCGACAAAAAGAACCGTCGTCTGCGTGTTGAGATGCAGCCGATTCCGGCCGTCGAAGGCGCGCTGATGACGATCAACGCTAAGACCGGCGAGATCATGGCGATGCAGGGCGGCTATGATTTTCTCAGCAACAAATTCAATAACGCTGTGCAGGCCTATCGTCAGACTGGTTCCGCGTTCAAGCCTTTCATTTACACGGCGGCGATTGAGTGGGGCATGACGCCCGATTCAGTCGTCAGCGGCGCGCCCATCAACATCAACGGGTGGACACCGCATAATTACGACGGCTCGACGAGTTGCGGAGACATGCCTTTGAAAACCGCGCTCGCGCAATCGATGAATATTCCGGCGGTGCACTTGCTGCAAACCGTCGGCATTCAAACCGGCGCGCAGATGGTCAGGCGCTTCGGAATCAAAGTGCCGATGGCGCCGTATCTGCCGTCAGCGCTCGGCGCGACTGAAGTGCCGCTGGACCAGATGGTTTCGGCTTATTCCGCGTTTCCAAACAAAGGCGTGCGCGTCGATCCGCACATGGTGCGCAGAGTTTTGGATCGCGACGGCGCGGT
>JBKPPE010000087.1:0-8319 GCA_046733375.1 Acidobacteriota bacterium
GATGGCGCGCCATGAACCGTCACGAATTCGATTCGAAGGTCGATACGAGAGCGTGTAGAGCGTTCCCAGATCAGCGACAACGCGATCGTAGGCGCCCGCGAGATCTTGCAGTTTAAAACACTCGTAAAACGCTCCGCCGCCAGCGTCAGCAATTTCCTTCATCTCATCGTGAGCAAGATCAAAAGTCTCCTGCTGAATATCGCCGGGACTCAAAGGCTCGTATGACTGCGTATCTGTCCAAATCGAATAGATGACGCCATCGAACTCACGCGCCTTTCTAATCAGTTCCTGATAACTCAGCGTGGACCCTTCGCCCGTGACATTCGGCATTACGCTATCGAGGCCGTCGCTGATCACCACGATCGCATTGCGCCGCGAATCTTTCGATTCGCGGAAGACTTCATCCATGGCAAACGACAGCGAGTCGTAGAGTTTGGTGCTGCCGTCAGGTTTCTGTATTGCGTTGATTCGATCGTGCAGCAGCGCGTGATCTGTCGTAAGCGGCGAGACAACAACCTGACTTCCCGCGAAGGTGATCACGCCGATGCGGTCGAACGGACGCGCCGCATCGACAAAGTGCAACGCCGCCGTTTTGATCAGTTCGACAACTTTCGCAGTCGAGCCTGACAAATCAACCAGCAGCACCAGATTGAACGGGGCAGACGAAGACTCAAAGTGCAGAATCTGTTGCGCGGCATTGCGCTCGTACAAGCGAAAATCATCTTTCGTGAGGTCGTTGACGCCGTGGTTTGTTCCGCGATCGACCACGCTGACGTTTACGCTGACTAATTCCGTGTCGACGCGAATCACATCATCTTCCGAAACCTCTTCCGGCGCATTTGATGGTCGCGCGGGCGTGCCTGCGCCGGGTTTGTTCTCTTCGTTGCCGACCATCTCCGGCGGCTGATTCCGACGCGGTTGTGGGCTGCGCGACGCTTCCTGCGCGGTTCGGGTTGGCAGTTCGTTCGGATTTGTTGCCACCGTCGTTTCCGCTCGCGGAGCCAAGGTCACGTTGCCAGCTTCCGAGAAGATGCGAACGTTCGCTGCGCCATTTCCAAGTCGTCCGCGTAACTGTGGCCGCTGTGTTTGATCGACTGAGAGCGAATCGACCGACGAAGTCACATTACCGGTTTTTGATTCCGCAACAACTGTCGCGTTGGCATCCCTGGGCATGTCGAGGCGAACTTCCCCGGATACTGTTTGGATGAGCAGCGCGCGCGGCAGAGTTCTAACTTCGACCGAGCCATTCGCGGTAAAGATCGCCGCGTGGGTTTTGGCTGGTACGCGCAACGTGAGATGCACGCGCGGAGATTTATCCGCCCGGGCGACCCGCACGGACAAAAGGGTGGCTGACGATTGAATCACCGCGGGCGATGCAATTTGTTCGCCGTTCTCCGCGACTGCGGCGACCGAAACGAATGATTCGTCTCCAACCTCCATGATCACAGCGCCGCGCAGATTTTCAACGCGCAGATTTCCATTCGCCGGCAATTCAAACCGAACGCCACTGTTTGATTGAGCCTTAGTTTCGGAAACGAAAGGCGTGGGCCAGGCAAAGCTGAGAATCATCGCGATCGCGAGCGCAATTGCGATTTCGCTAAGGGGCGCGGGAGAGGTCCGGCGTCTTGGATTCTGGAACATCTTCCTTCCGCGGAGTTTCTCTGGGGCCAGAGAGTCCGTACAAATCCCTGGACTACTCAATCATATCGAGCATCGATCCCACCTCGGGTTCGGCTTTTGGCGGCGCACCCCCGCTGCCACCCAAATCACCGAGGCGCAGCAGCAAGTTGCCATAATTCGACGCATAGGCGAGGCCGTCGTCTTTTTTGACGATGCCGGCTCGGATCATTTTTTCGATCTCGCCGTCGAAGGTCTGCATGCCCTCAAGTTCGCCCTGCTCCATTGCATCCATCAGCGATTTGCCCTCGGACTCGCCGCGTTCGATGTACTCGCGCGTGCGCGACGTTGCTTTCAGAATCTCGATCACCGCTACCCGCCCGCTGGCATCCGCTCGCGGCAGCAGTCGCTGCGAGACAATGTAACGAAATGATTGAGCCAGGCGCGTGCGAATAATTTGCTCTTCATTCTTGGGAAACACGCCGATAATGCGTTCGACCGTTTTCGCGGCATCGATCGTGTGCAGAGTGGAGAGCACCAGGTGGCCCGTCTCTGCGGCCTCCATCGCAACCTCCATTGTTTCGCGATCACGCATCTCTCCGACGAGGATTACCTTGGGCGCTTGACGCAACGCCGCGCGTAGCGCGAGCGCAAAGCTGGGCGTGTCCGAATGCAGCTCGCGTTGGTGAATCGTTGAGTTCTTGTGCTGATGCAGAAACTCGATCGGATCTTCAATTGTGACGACGTGGTAGTACTTGGTTTCGTTGATGAGATCAATGATCGCCGCGAGCGTGGAACTCTTACCGCTGCCGGTCGGACCCGTGACCAACACAATTCCATTCTTCAGCTCAACGATGTCGCGCAACTGCTCCGGCAGATTGAAATCTTCAAAACGCGGCGGCCGCTGCGGAATGACGCGCATGACAATCGCGTGCGAGCCGCGCTGCTTGAAAATGTTGACGCGAAAACGGCAGAGACTTGGAACACTGAAAGACAAATCCGCCGAGCCGAATTTCTCGACACTCTGCGCCGCTTCCTCGTGCGTGCCGATGATCAGCTTCGCGATACCCGCCGTTTGCGGCGGCGTTAGTTTGTCCAGTCCGGGAATCGCCACGGGCTGGAGCTTGCCGACCAATTCGATCTGCGGCGGACGTCCGGGTGAAAAGATCAAGTCGCTGACCTTGTCGGACACCGCGAGCATGCGCTGCAAAACCGTGGCGAGATTCAGGGCGCCTTGCGCTTGTTCAGTTGGCTGCTGGGTTTCAGTCATTCGTTTAGAGGGCCTTCAGAATAAAAAAAGTCACATCATCACCGGCGCCTTGACCGCCGGTCCATGTCATTAGATCACGGTGAAGCACATCGATCATTTCTCGCGCCCGCAGATCGCGCGCGTCGCGCACCGCTGCGGCCAAACGATCGCGTCCGTATTCTTCGCCGCTCGGATTCGTCGCCTCAGTCACGCCGTCAGTGTACAGCACCAGGATCTGTCCGGGTGCGATCGTCGCGTAGTACTCGTAATAACGTGAATCGCGAAACATTCCCAGCGGAACGCCGCCACGTTCTTCAAAGTGCGCCGTGCCGTCCACGTCGATCAACATCGGGGGATTGTGTCCGGCATTCGAATACGCGAGAGTGCGGTTTGTGGCGTCGAGAATCCCATAAAACGCGGTGACGAATTGGTTCCGCTCGATCGATTCCCACAAAAGATAATTCACTTTCGACATCGAAATTTGCGGCGCATATCCAATGTGCGAAGCGGCGCGCAGGCTCGCGCGTAGAAACGCCATCAGCAGCGCGGCGGGAACGCCTTTGCCGGAAACGTCCGCGATGACGATCCCAATCTGATCGTCGTAGATTTGCACCCAGTCGTAGTAATCGCCCGACACTTCTTCAGTAGGAAAGTTGTACGCGCTGATGTCGAAACCTTCGAGTTGCGGATCGCGCGCCGGCAACAGTTCAAGCTGCACCTGGCGCGCGACTTCGAGCTGTGTCTCTAGCCGCTGCTTTTCGATCAACTGATCGTGCAACATCACCTTTTCGATGATGATCGCGACTTGTGACGCGAGCAGCATCAGCACTTCCAGATCGTCATTCGCATAGGCATTCAGTTCATCGCTTTCCAGATCAAACACACCGATGACTTCTTCGTTCGAGATGATTGGTGCGACCATCTCGGATCGCGTGCGTGCGCGCGCATTCACGTAACGCGGTTCCTTGCGCACGTCCGGCGAGATGAACGGGCGCCCGCTCACGGCCACATGCCCAATCAAGCCTTCGCCCATTTTGAGGTGCAGCTCCTGCATGTCTGCGATGTCGTAACCGCGCACGGCTTCGGTGTGAAAGACGGTGGTTTCTTCGTCGCCAGCCTGCCAATCCGTCGGCCGCAAATGCTTCACCAAATAAATTCCCGCGGCGTCATATGGGATGAGCGAATCAAGCGTGTCCATCACGAGGTTCAGCACTTCCTCCAAATCGAGCGAGCGGCTGATCGTCTTGGTGATGTCGAGCAGCATGCGGAGCTTGTCGACCACCGACAAGCCGACGGTTTCTCTGAAAGTTGCCTGAGCCATAAAGAATGCTTGAGAGCGAGTGATCGCGGTCTCAAGCCATTTATTATACGTGTTGAGTGCGCGTGCCCGAAAGACTTTTATAGGCCGACCACAGGTGCGTGACTTTGATGCGGTACTCGACTAGTTGCCGGCTCACGCGAAAGCGGCGCGCAATTTGATCGGCGCTGCGGTCGTCGAGAACCAGTTTGCGCAATGCTACATACGGCACGAGCGCCGCTGAGCCGATGGCGTAGGCAGCTTCCTCGTCACTCTTGTTGTAGTCGCGCGCGAGGACGCGGTTGCTGCCGCTTTTTTTATCGGCGACCGGGACCGCCAGACGATTTGCCGTATGGCCGAGAAACACGTGGGAGATTTCTTCCATCAACGTCGCACGATTGCGATGTGCACCGTGCGCGGGATTCAAGATGACCAATCGCCAGCCGTTTGGCAACGGCTGCGAACATGCACCACCGGACCATTCATTCGTGCCCGCGCCAAGCAAGTGTTCACGCGATTCATCTGACAAGCCTTCGATTTGTTCGAAGTCGACGACCAGCAAACGCGCGAACTCAGCGAGCGCAAATGGATCAAGCGCTTCATCCGGAGCGACTCCGGCGAACTCGCGCAGCGCCAGCGCGCGCAACTCGTACTGTTTTCGTTTTTCGGTGGGAGGAAGTGAAGGAACGTCCAACATAAAGCCGCCTCACGTTCCCCTCTCCGCGCGCGGAGAGGGGCTAGGGGAGAGGTTGAGCGCGTCAGCAACCCCACCCTAATCCCTCCCCGCTCGCGGGGAGGGACAAAGCCTCAATTAAACAGGCTGTTCACGTATTGCTCAGGATCAAAAACCACGAGGTCGTCAACTTTCTCACCGATGCCTGCGTAACGAATCGGCAACCCGAGTTCTTTCGCAATCGCTACCGCGATTCCGCCTTTCGCCGTGCCGTCCAGTTTCGTCAGCACGATTCCAGTAACACCCGCAACCCTCAAAAACTGTCGCGCTTGCTCCAGTCCGTTTTGCCCCGTTACCGCGTCAACGACGAGCAGCGTTTCGTGCGGGGCGCCTTCGACTTCGCGGCCAGCCACGCGCTTCATCTTGTCGAGCTCGGCCATCAAGTTAGATTTGTTGTGTAAGCGACCGGCCGTATCGACAATCAAAACGTCTGACCCGCGCGCTTTCGCCGCTTTCATGGAATCAAATAGCACCGCAGCGGGATCGGTTCCCTGTTTCTGCTGAATCAAAGGCACGCCAGTCCGCTCCGCCCAAATCGCGAGCTGATCGCTCGCGGCGGCGCGAAAAGTGTCGGCCGCGCAAATTAAAACGTCGTTGCCTTCGGATTTGATTCGTTGCGCGAGCTTGCCGATCGTCGTCGTCTTGCCGACACCGTTCACGCCGACAATCATCATCACGTAAGGGGCGATGTTCTGTGGCACGCTCGTTTCAGACGCTACGCCCTGTTCTTCGGCGCCCTGTAGAATCGAAAGCAGCTCCGACTTGATGGCATCTTTCAATTTTTCGATGTCGTCGATCTCCTTGCGACTGATGCCGCGTCGCACCGTCTCCAATACATGCATCGTGGTCGGCACGCCAATGTCCGCCGCGATCAAGGCTTCCTCCAATTCATCGAGTAGCTCTGCATCGATTCGCTTCGCGCCCGCGAAGACGTTGTCGATTCTTTGTGACAACGACTCGCGCGTCGCCGAAACGGCGCGTCGAAAGCGTGCTGAGAATTCTTGCTCCAGAGCTGCTTCGCGTGCTTGCAGTTGTTCGAGCGAGAGATCGAGACCAAGGACAGAGGTCTGCCACGGAGTCACCACCGGTGCGGGATCTTCGGTGGGCGGCGCGACCGGCGCCAATTTCTCTGGCAATGCTTCTTCAACCGGCGCTTCTTTCTTCGCAGGTTCCTCAATCGCCGCAGTGTTCAAGCCCAACGAGACAAACTGATCCTTTTTTCTCCGCCAAAATGGCATTCGCTTTATCCAATTTCAGAATTTTTTTGATTATAGGACAGAAATGTCCGAAGCCCGACCGTTAGAGACGGCTGCGCGAAACGCACTTTGTTTGTGAACTGTTGCGATTAAGGCGAGTCGCCCTAAAAAGCGTCGTCTACTAGAGCCCAACTTAGTTCAGGGCGAGAATCGAATCTGAGGCCGGCGTCATCGGGGGTGCTGGGATTGAGGTACCAGCATAGTCGCTTTGCTTGCGTTTGAGCCGCGTGACGCCCGGTCGAATCTTGCCCGCTTCGCACGCTGCAATGAATGCTGCCACTACGCGCGGGCTGTAACGCGTGCCGACGAGACCCTTCAGACGCGTAAGCGCCGTCTCCAGATCCAATCCTTTCTGATAAGGCCGGTCGGTAGTCATCGCATCGAAAGTGTCGGCCACTGCAACAATAAGCGCTTGCATCGGGATTTCATCGCCCTTCAGCCCTTGCGGGTAACCCTCTCCGTTGATCATTTCGTGATGCATGTACATGCCGGGCAGAAACTCGCGCATCGCGGGAATCTGCGACATGATTGTGTAGCCCTTCTGTGGATGCGTCTTCATAATGCTGAATTCGCGATCGTCCAACGCGCCAGGTTTCTTCAGAATGTTATCGTCGATACTGATTTTGCCGACGTCGTGCAACAGCGCACTAACCCGGACTTTTTCTATTTCATCTTCGGTGAGACCGAGTCCTTCGGCGGTCGCTACGGAAAAACGCGATACTCGCTCTGAGTGACCTCGCGTGTAAGGGTCTTTGCCATCGATTGCCGTCGCCAGCGCCTTCACCGAGCCTAAAAACATTTCTCGGTTTTCCTCAGCGGAGCGTTGCAAGTCCTGGATGAAAATTTCGATCTGATCCGTCATTCGGTTAAACGACGAACCGAGTTCGCGCAGCTCAGTGCCACCCAAAACCGTAACCCGCTGTGAGAAGTCACCACCGGCGATACGCATCGCGCCCGCGGCTAACTCGCGTACCGGCCGGGTTAACTTATCAGCGAAATAAAATCCCGCCACCAAGGCGAGCGCCGCCGCCATCAAGCTGACAAAAAACACTTGATTTCGCATGTCGCGTACAGAGGCCAGCGCGGCGGACTCGTCCTGGATCGCGATAACACCTAGTAATGCATTGTGGTCAAGTTCCGCGGTGGCGTACGAGCCGAGCATCGAAATCGACTTACCTTCGCGCTCGAGCGTAAACGGCGCCAGCGCTGTTTGAATCTGCGATCCGGATTCGAGCCAATCTTCGACCACCTTAAGATCAGTCATCGGCCGTTCCGCGAATGCCACCGCCGCATCTGGATGCGCCACGGCCCTGCCGTTTTGATCGACGACGAAAACGACCGGCAAACCGGCGTCTAACATTTCGCGCGCGCTTTTTGTGGACGACGTCTGCACAGCCTTAAATGCTTCCTGAAATGAAACGACGGCGACAACTGCGGCGACGATCTGGTCACCCTCCATCACAGGCGCGGCAATCGTCAAACCCATTTCCTGACCGGATCGAATAATTTGCGGGCGGCCCACTATAACTCCAGTACTACTCATCCGCGCGAGCACGTCCGTGATTCGCTGATCGACTTCTTCTTTGCGAATCAAGTCGGGTTGGAATGCACGATGAATCTCACCTTTGACGGGACAAATCGCCAGCGCAATCAAATTCGGATCATCCTGCAGTGTTCGTTGCAAACGCTGATCAGATCCTGCATCGGTCAGCGAATGAATACCGCCGGCGATTTCAAACGCGCGCGCCAGACCGGTCACGACGTCACGATAGCGTTGGCCATACAACTCGATTTGGCGGGCCTTACCCTGCACTAGCTGCGCCTGGTAGCGGCCTTCGATCGCCCGCAGTTCGTCCGCGCTGCGCCGTGAAACCAGGGTGCCGGCGACGACAAGCGGCAGTAATCCCACCAGCAGCAGGACTGCCAGCACGACGTACAACAGGCGAATTCGGCGGAGACGTTCGAACACGAAGGGTGCGAAGCTAACTTGAGATCGAAAAGACTGAGGATTGGACAGTCCGAGGGCGCGGACGAGACCGCTTGCGGCCTCGTTTAGAGATTAGAGGTTTGCCGGGGCGGGTGTCAACGATTTTGGCCATTATTTAACTGCTGAAATAGTTTGAATTAGGGTCGGAATGTCATGCATTATTCGACTCGTCGCTCAGCC
>JBKPPE010000088.1:0-5807 GCA_046733375.1 Acidobacteriota bacterium
ACCTCACGACGATCGAGAAATGAGGTGAACCATGAGTACTACGGTGGTCGTTACATTATTGGTTAACTTTATCTTCGTCGTGCCTCCGCAGAAAACCGTCACAAGCGACACGCCTGTCCCCATTGCCGTGGTTAAGGCATCGTGGGAAAAACGGAGTTTCCGTCCCGGTTGGGATGCGTCGCAGTATCCGGCCACTGATGGGTTGCGAGACGCTCCCACGACTGTCTCCGCACCTGACACCGTTATGAACTCAAACGGCACTCAGGGCCCCCCACTCTCGACAATACGGGGTTCCGAACGTCGCGAGCAGCAAAGGAGCCGCCGCGACCCACATGAGTCAGAGACCTCGAACGTGGCATATAGTCCGACTGATCGCGTCACCAAATACTTCTCTCAAATCAAGGTTCTCAATAGCAGCGCCAAGGCAATTATCGCCATTGACTGGGAGTATCAATTCGGCGCAGGTGACACAGAACCGGCGCGTCACCGTTTCCAGAGTTTTCAGCGCATTAAGCCGGCCGGCGCATCGACACTGACAGGCGAGTCACCGGCGCCACCCACGCGTGTCCTCAATGCCTCCAAGATGGACGAAGTGACTTCCCGCGTCGTGGTCCATTGTGTTTTATACGCTGATGGCACCGCGACCTGGAGAGTGAACCGCACCGAAGCAGACTGCCAGCCCCTTAAAAGCCACCGCGACCGTCGTTAACCACGGCAAGACCCGAAGCCCGCACTGCATCTGACCGCTGCGTGATCTGCGCGCAAGTTTCGATTGTGTCCAGACGCAGTAGTTACAATTCTCTGGTCGCCGCGAAGGTGACCGCGTTTGCAAATCCCCTCACTCCGTCTGACAATCGTTCTGCCGACTTTTTGCATTGGGGTAATTCAGAAATGCGCTTCCACAATTCTCTTGTTTACATATTGTTGGTTGCTCTTTTGTCGCTGATGTTTAGCAACGTGTCATCCGCTTCGGCTGGCGGCACGCTGACGGGTACGGTCACTGATATAAAGGGCGGCACAATTGCTGAAGCAGTAGTCAGTGTCATCGATCCGGTCAGCAATCAGATTTCGACGGCGACCACCGATACGCAGGGAAAGTACAAATTGGAAGGATTGCCGCCAGGAACCTACGCCGTCACCGTTACCGCGAAAGCCTTCCGCGACGCGCGACGAGAAAACGTCAAGCTCGAGGAAGACAAATCCACAGTGGCTGACTTTAAGCTCGAACCGGCTGAGGTCAAGGCTCTGGTGACGGTCGAACAGGCTGCGAAGGCCAACACTGAGGCGACTTACCGGCAGTTTCGCAAGAACGCGGACGACTCAACTGCCTTTAGCGGAAATGCATTTGCGGTGAACAACCTGGTTCTGAAGAAAGATGCCGCCACTTTCACGCTGAAGAGTGGTGAACTTTATTTTTTAGCGCCGGTTGAAGGCCGCACAACCGGAGCCGTTTTTCTCGGCGACGGAGAACTCACGCTGACGCCTCCTACCGATTCAGAGAAGACCAGCCTCGCCATTTTTGTCGATAACAAAACTCTCACCGAACAGTTCAGTCAGTTGGTGCTGCGATTCACCGACAAAACTTTCGAAGAGATCAAAGCATCACCGAGTGTTAGCCCGAATCCTGCAGCCTCCCAGGCTGCCAAAGCGCGCGATGCCTATCGCGATAAACAATCGTTGGTGCGCAAACAACTGCGGACGAATTTGGATTTGCGCACTCTGATGGATGTCTATTCGCCTCGACTGCCGGGATTCTTTCTCGCATTCGTGAACGGCAAGCGTTATAGCAAGTTGATCTACCGGGTTGATCCGATGGGTCTCGCCGAGGTCCCGCCGGAAGAAGTGGCGCTAATCAGTTACGGAACACAGGACGGCGGAGTCTGGACGTCGTTCCATCTGGCGGATGAATATGCCGGCGGGCGGGCGCTCAGTTCGCAGGATCATCGTGTTTTCGATATCACGCATCACGTAATCGGCACTCAGATTAAAGGCTCAGAGATTATCGCGACGGATCGCATAAGCTTTGTCGCGCTTAGCTCGCGGCGCGTGCTTCCCTTCAATTTGTATCCCAGCTTGCGCGTTAAGACCGTTAAGGATGAGCAAGACAAAGAATTGGACTTTGTGCAGGAAGCGAAAGACGAGGACGGTGACTTCGGTGTCATTCTCCCTGCGCCGATGCAACTCGGGAAGACCTACACGTTGACAGTGAGTTATCAAGGCGGCGATGCCCTGCGGGACCTGGGCGGTGGCAACTACTTTTTGATTCCCCGAGAATCATGGTACCCGTCGAATGCCGGCGCCGTGTTCGGCGATCGGGCCATCTTTGACATGACTGTTCGCTATCCAAAGTCAAACGTTTTCGTCGGAACGGGCGCGCCGGTGGGGGCCGAGGCCGATGAAGGGGACGCGAGAATTGCGAAGTGGAGCAGCGGCACAACTGAGTTGGCAGTCGCGGGCTTCAACTATGGCAAGTTCAAAAAGAAAGAACTGGCTGACCAGGAATCAGGTTATGGAATCGAGTTTTACGCGAACACGCAAGTGGCGCCGGACATTAAGGCGATGGAGGACCAGATCAGAATTGCCGAAATGGCGACCGGCGAAAACATTGAAATCCTGACCGGCGGCGACGTCCGTAGCAGTTCAGGTTCGACCACGAAAGCCGGCGACCTGGCAATCAACAGCGCGGAGAACGCTCTGCGTATTTACAACTCGTATTTTGGCAAGCTGCCGTATACGCGCATCGCGATGACTCAGCAACCAGCGGGCTTTTTTGGACAAGCCTGGCCGACTTTGGTCTATATGCCCTACACCGCGTTCCTGGATCCAACGCAGCGACATAACCTGTTGGGATCATCGCAAGCCGCCGGCGATGTGTTCTGGCAATATGTTGGTCCCCATGAAGTGGCGCATCAGTGGTGGGGGCACGTCGTCGGCTGGAGCAGTTACCGCGATCAATGGATGAGCGAAGGCTTTGCCGAATTCTCGGCCTCACTGTGGGTGCAGCAAGTAAAAGGGATTAATAAGTTCATATCGTTTTGGGAAGAGCAGCGCAAGATGATTGTTGAGCCCCAGGTTGCTACAAAGGGCCGCAAACCTTACACGATTGGTCCGATTACTGCAGGCTACCGATTGAACAGCGGAAAGACGGGTGGCGCTGCGAGGTTCCTGATCTATCCCAAGGGCGCATATGTGCTGCACATGTTGCGGATGATGATGTATGACTCGCGTGACAAGAGCGGGGACCCGGACGCGCGATTCAAAGGAATGATGCAGGACTTTGTGAAGACCTATTACAACCAGGATGCTTCGACTGAAGATTTTAAGGGCGTCGTGGAAAAACACATGACGCCGGACATGGATCTCGATGGCAACCACCGTATGGACTGGTTCTTCAATCAGTGGGTATACGGGACCGCAGTGCCGGCATATAAGTTTGAGTACAGCGTCAACAGTTTAAACGGTAAGACCGTGCTAACCGGCAAGATCACACAGCTAGGAGTGTCCGACAATTTCAAGATGCGCGTTCCCGTTTGGGTCGATAACGGTAAGGGCTGGGTACGATTGGGGGCCGCTACGCTGATCGGGAATTCTTCATTGGATCTGCCGACGATACCATTGGCCCAAGCGCCGAAGAGTGTAGCGATAGCCGCGCTCAATGACGTGCTCGCCACAGACATCCAAACGATCAAACACTAGTAGGTTTGCCGTTCGGGCAGATTCGCGCCCGGGCTCGTTTGTTCGGGGAGCCGGTTGTACTGACAGTACGCTTCCTCATGCGTATCATTTTGTGCGGCGCCTAACCCGAAGTTCAGAGAGCGTCGTTAATTCAACACTTCAGCGGCGTGTTCGTCGGCTTAACTCCCACTTGCCATCAATCAGCTGACGGGGCTGATCTATCTTGATAGACATAAGCGCGGTCGGACAGCTTTAAGCGCAAGATAAGTCGCCCGTAGTTGGACGACGGTTGTCATCCACGCTCGGGTGACTACACAAGTGTCGTGACATCTGTCTGCAAGCGCCCGTGCTTGAGGATTTAGACCTTTTCCGCCGTTCACAAATTTGAAAACTAATCCAAAAATCTGGGTTTTCCGGCCTTGGTATTGTACACAGATCGCGAGATCTGCCCAGCGATAGCCAAACTACTTTGCGGGCACGCGTCTTGCTTCTTTTCTGCTCAATAAGTAATGAAGGCGAGACCGTCAAGCTGCCTGATACTCGGAGCAGCGTTCCTGCTGACGATTCCTTTGTGCAGTTTCGGCCAAGACACTACCGGTGAGGTTCGCGTTGAAACCGGGCGCCTTGCGGCAGATCGGACTTCAAGAGGCAGTATTCGGGGACGTGTAGTACTACCGAGTGGTCGTTTAATCGACGAAAGCCTAAAGGTAACCTTGCTGACGGTTAATGGAACGCAGGCTTGGACCTACACTGAGAACCAGGGGTGGTTCGAATTCCTGAACCTCACCCCGGGCAATTACGAAGTGCAAATCGAAACCAGCGGTGCTCACTATCAGGTTGTTTCGCAGGCCGTGCAGGTGTTACGCGGCGCACCTTCGATGATGACAATCGCGTTGCGCGAGAATCCTGACGCAAAACCCAAAACTGCAAACCCGGTAGTTTCAGTAAACGAACTGAGTGCGTCAATTCCAAAAGCTGCACGAAAGGAGTTCATGCTGGCGGGCGAAGCAGTGCGTAACCACAAAACTGATGACGCGATTGCCCATCTGCGCAAAGCGATCGCCATTTATCCCACCTTCGTAATGGCCCGCAGTGATCTGGGGACGCAATTGCTGGCGGAAGGAAAACTAGACGAAGCCGAGGAAGAACTTCGCGAAGCAATCAGGATTGACGGCGCTGCCTTCAATCCGCGACTGAACCTCGGCATCGTGCTGGTCGAAAAAGGTGATTTCATTAAAGCAGTCGAGCAGCTAAACCGCGCTATTAGTCTTAATCCTGAATCACCAGCGGCGCAACTCTATGCCGGAGTCGCTTATGCTGGCCTTGCCGAATACGACGAAGCGGAAAAACATCTTAAAGCCGCATATACCATCGGCGGTACTTCCTATTCCATGGCCCTATTTCATCTGGGCCAGCTTTACCTGAACAAGGGGAATCGCGACGCAGCACTGAAATACTTTCAGACCTATCTACAAGTCGCACCTGATGCAGCGAACGCGCAGCAAGTCGAGAAGCTTATTGCGATGCTGCGATAACCGTATTGAGGCATGAAGGCTTCGTAGCTTTCACGTCTTAACTTGACTGTCGGACAACCCAAAAATAGGAGGATCAAACATGAGGAGCTTACCTTCGCGGAAGCCGTTAGCATCTTTTGTCATGCTGACGTTGCTTCTGATAACCCTGGTTTTCGTCTTTAGTTCGTCGGCGATGGCCCAAGCGACGACCGGTTCCGTAAAGGGAACCGTTGTCGATCCAAATGGGAACGTCGTCGCCGGCGCAAACGTAACCGCCAAGAATGAAGCGACTGGCGTCGAAGACTCAACTCAGTCGAACAGTGACGGCGGTTATGAAATTAAGCAATTAGTCCCCGGTAAATACTCGATCACGGTGGCCGCAACTGCCGGCTTCACCGCTAAGACCGTGACCGGGGTCGGTATTCGCCTTGGTGAAACCACCAATTTGAAAGTCGACCTCGCGGTAGGTTCGGCGACAGAGACTGTAACCGTTACGGCTGCAACCGAAACAACCCTGCAAACCGACACCTCGCAGGTCACGGCAAGTTTTGAAAACCGGAAAGTCCAGGACTTGCCCTCGAACGCCGCCGGCAACGGTATCGACACGTTGGCTTTGCT
>JBKPPE010000089.1:0-8058 GCA_046733375.1 Acidobacteriota bacterium
CAGAAACTTTCTGGCGATGGTTCTATAAATATTTTGTCCCTGACGGGACTCAGGCAGATGGGACCGCCGCCCACATCATTTCAATCTTCAAGAATCTTCACTGGCAAGGGCATTACTCAACCAGCCTTCCAGAGCGAAACCGACTACCCGTTCTTTCGAAAGTAAATCTCCTGAATGAACCTCACGGTTCGGAAGGGTGGCTTGCCCCCGCTTTTCGCTATTTAGGGAGCGGGCGCAAGCACCCTTCCTGACCATGAGTTATTAACGCTGCGCCTTTGGGCTCTGTTTCTTGGCGACTTGGTAATGCAATTGCACCACCCCATCCGAAAACTTCTTCGTTGAGAGTAATTTTAGCGAGACAGTTCGACGGCCAGGACCAATCAACGGAATGCCTTCGCCGATGAAGACCGGAATTACACTTATCACGAACTCATCGATTTCGCCTTCATCGAGAAACGATCCGATGATGCCGCCGCCACCCATCATCCAAATGTCTTTGCCTTTCTGGTCACGGAGACGTTTTGTGAATTTCTTGATGGGTCCTTTGACGAACTCGAACCCGGGCAAGATTTTGTTTGGTGAACGACGACGCGAGAAGACATAATTCCGAACCCGGGCGTCAGTGGGAATCGCGATTCCATCCTCGACGAACTTCACCGCCACGTCGTATGTCTTTCGGCCATACAAAATCGTATCGATCGATTTGTAGAACGCCGCCAAGCCGTAATCTACACCCTTCGGCGTCGGCCGATCCAGCCAATCGATACCGCCATCCTTCCGCGCGATGAAACCGTCTGCGCTGGTGGCTATGTGAACGATGATCTTGCGCATGATCCTTGTCAGAACCGCCTGCGGTAGCGGGCGGTTGATCTGCATAACCTGTCTTCTGAATTCAAAGTTCAACCACCCACTACCGCAGGTGGTTCTGACTTCATCGAACCGTAACCGTCATCTTGTATCGCGATGTGCCCTTCGTTTGTGATGGTCGCGAGACAACAAGAAAGTATTCGCCCGTCTCGGGCAGCACTTTCGAGTAGTTCCAGTTGCAGTCGTATTCCAACCCGACGTCCACGCCGTCAGGACCTTTCAGATCAAAACACGATGACTTCGCCGGCACATTCGTGAGCTTGATCGTAAGTCGCTGTCCTTGTCGCGCGGATAAAACGTACTCAGCCTGTTCATCGCCATGAACGACGCCATTGACGGTCGTGCTCGATGTGCCGCGCTTGAACTCGATGCGGTTTGGTTCGGCTTTGCCACCGCGTTGGGCTGTTGTGCTGCCGCTGAGAACAAGGAAGAGCAAGCCACAGATGAACAAAGATAAGCGCGGATAGGAATACAAGAAATCGGTTGGTCGGTTCATGACGTATCGCTTTCTTCCTTCAGAGTGACCCTACAACCTTAAAAATCTCATGGTCGGGAAGAGGCGCTTGCGCCCGCTCTCGGATTCTCAAGCCAACGCGGGGCAAGCCACCCTTCCTGACCTTGAGGTAATTACCGTGAGCCATTTTTGCCGCGTCATCCCCGGCTAATTCTTCGGCTTCATCATCATCACCGCCGCCCAGGTTTCAATCCCATCCCAAAGATTCTGCAAACGAATATTCTCGTTCTCAGCGTGCTGGTTGTTGTCGTAATTCGCGATGGGCACGGTGAGCGTTACCGTCTTCAGATGATCAGTGATGATTGACAGCGGCAAGCTGCCTCCGGATGTCGGCAATCTAACGATCGGATCTTTTGACGTTGATTGCACTGCCTGGACGGCGGCAACCGAGATTGGATGATCCATGCGGGTCCGCTCCGCGTTATAGCCTCCGGCGCGCGCCGTCACTTTCGCGATCAGCGAGTACTGCTTACGTTCCGCGTCGGTCGGATCGTGATCGATGACATAGAACCCTTGCTTGCGAATGTGATCAATCAAACGTGACACCTGTTGCTTGTAATCATTTCCTTTGACCAGCCTCAGATCGAGCACCGCACTCGCGGTCGTCGGAATCACGTTGCGCGCGAGCGCGCCCACGTCACCGCTGCTCATCCCGTTAATGTTCAGCGACGGTTCGTTGATTAACTCCATGAGCAGCTTGCCGTTGCCTTCGGTTTTCGCCAGTCCGAGTTGTAACCGTATTTCGTCGTCGTAAGCCGGCGCTTCGGCAATCGCGCGCCGTTCGGCCTCGCCCAGTGGCTCGACGCCGTCATACCAACCGGCAATTGTGACGCGGCCGTTGGCATCTTTCATCGTCGCGAGCAAACGCGCCAGCGTCATCGCCGGATTCGGCGCCCAGTTGCCATAGTGCCCGCTATGCAGCGGACGCTTAGCGCCATAAACGGTAATGTCGACGTTCTGGTCGCCGCGCACGCCGAACACGACCTGCTTGCGACCGGATTGATGCACAGGCCCGTCGCAAATGATCCACGCGTCGCTTTCCAGAAGCTGCTTGTGCAGATCGATGATGTCGCCCAGATGCGGCGAGCCGGCTTCCTCTTCGCCTTCGAATAGAAACTTGATGTTGAGTGAAGGCGTTGCCTTCTGCGCGCGCAATGCGTCGAACGCAGTGAGAATCGCCATAACGCCGGCTTTGTCATCGGAGGCCGAACGTGCGTACAGGCGCCACTCAGGATTGATTTCACCGGTTGCCGGCAACGAAACGATCTGTCCGCCTGACTCCATGGCCGCGCTGCGCCACGTCGGTTGAAACGGCGGCGAGGCTGTCCACGCTTTCGGATCAACAGGCTGGCCATCGTAATGCGCGTAAAGAATTATCGAATGCGTCGCACCCGAAACTTTCCATTCACCGTAAACTGCCGGTGGCGTGTCTGGCGATTTGCCTTCGAGCAACTGGGGATTCAATCCACGCCGCTGCATCATCTCGCGAATGAAGTCGGCGTTGCGACGAATGTTCTCGCGATCGGAAGCGATGTTAGGAAGGGAAAGAAGCTGCGTGAACTCTCCAAGAATCTCTCGCTCATGTGCGCGGCGATAGTCGCGCGCTGAGGGTTGAGCGATGACTCCGACGGTCGTGGCAATAAGGATCGCCAGTGTGGCCGCGCGGAAGATGAGAGAAGACGGAAATTCCCCTCCCCGCGTGCGGGCAGGGGCCAGAGCTGGGGTTGCGGCGCGAGCTAACCTCTCCCCCAACCCCCTCTCCGCACGCGGAGAGGGGGTGTTGCTTTCAACTCCCAGTTTCATACAAAAAAACTCTACCCTAACGTTCACATCTTTTTGGGAATCGCATTTATCGGCGGCCTAGATTCACGCCAATCCGTAGCGCTCGCGCAGCACACCCATGTGATGTCGCGTGTGGCCTACCATGATGTAAGCCAGCGCGCGCACCGAAACGGGACTGCCGTTCGCCGTTCCCATCCGCATCCACGTAGCTTCGTCGAGCGTTCGCAACATCGCGATGTTTGAAAGACGAACCAGCCGGAACTCGCTCAAGAGATCTTCCAAATCGATCCGGTCGAACGGAGCGGTCAGCATGTACTGATCTTGATCAAAGCCCGGCAGGTTCTGCGTCTCGCCACGCGCAATGCACAGCGCACGATAGCCAAACACCCGCTCGCCATCGATCAGGTGACCGATGATCTCGCGAATACTCCACTTGCCTTCGGCGTAGCGGTAAGTTTCGCGATCCGGTGCGACCCGGTCGAGTAAGACATCCAGGGCGTCAACCTGCGAACGCATCGCGGGGAGAATGTCCTCCTCCGGCGCTTGCGAAACATAATTTTGATTGTCAGGTGCGTATTCGTTTTCGAGTGGACGAGACATGTTGGATACCTCAAGTGTTATAGAACCGCGAGCCGCAGCGAGCGGTCCTAAACTCAATTTTGAATGGCAGATTCCGCTCACTACCGTTCGCGGTTCTGTACCGTTTCTTCGGAAGGCGCATCATATTGCGAGTTTCTAAGCCTTGCAACGCAAATACTCATGTAGCGCAAGTTGCTAACTTGCGCGAACTTCGACGGCGCAGCTGTTTTACTTTTGTGCCCCTCGTGTCGCAGAACGCGCAAGTTAGCTACTTGCACCATGTGAATGAAACGCGTCTTTCTTGCTCTGCTCATTTTCTGTTCGTCGTGTGCGCTCGCGCACGCGCAGTCGTTTGCCCACCATGATCGTCGCAACTCCCAAATCATTGAAGACGCCACCGCCGATCAAGTAGTAGGCGCGCGCGCGATCTTTCTGCTGAAGCGTCTTGACGACGACGTGATCGTTTACGACTCGCTGGGTGACTTTGAAGACAGTGGAACGCTGGCGCGCGTGCCGTTCGAAACTTTCCAACGCGATTTGCTCGAGATAACTCCGAAACTTCACAACCTGTTGTCGAGCTTACCGGACGCGCCTTTGCGCGCCGACCTCATCAACGCGTTCGCTTCATATCGTGACGGCGCTGATTGGTGGCAGAAGATTTCGGAACCGCGCGTTGTGAACGTCTCGAAACTCAAATCGCGCGCCACGGATTCGACCTCGGACGCCTGTTTCGCCGCCGCCGTTCCCTACACCATCGCAGTTCAATGGCGGCAAGCTAACAAATATTTACAACGTGCGGTGAGTGATCTCGGGCTTTAGCGGGTACGGAACCATTCGATCAGCGGTGGTGGCGCGGCCTTCCGGCGCTTCGTGAATCGCTTTGACTGCGGCTGCACTCGAAGCGAGCGCCCCTTGCATCCACGAAGCCTGGAAGGAAAGGTGCTCGCCGGCGAAGTGGATTCGTCCCTCGGGAGTCCCGAACAATAGTAAGTTGCCCATGCCCGCAAAGGCCCACGCGCCGCGCGACCACTCGTCTTCCATCCAAACCTTGGTCGTGCCTTTTTCAAAATTGTCGCGCAAACCCGTAAACCATTGGTCGAGCTGCGTAAGGGTCGAGCTGATCCGTTGTTCTGGTTTGAGCGCCGCGATCCTTTCGGCTTCGCCAGGACGCGCGTACGTCATGAGAATTCCGCGCGGCCCGGCTTGGCTCCAAGTCGGCTGCCATACTTCAACGGCTTCTTTCGTGAACGCAAAGCCGCTCAGACCTTTGTCTTCCCACGGTCGTTTGCGCGCCTGAAGATAGACACGAGAAACGTTGTCGTATCTGACCTCGTTGATTGCCTTACGCTTCTTGTCGGGGAAATTTGCCGGCAGCTCAATGTTGCGCAAGAGCGAAAACGGCAGCGCGCACAGCAGACGATCGCCGCTTACTGTTTCCTGCTTGCCCTGGTGCACAAACGTCACGCGGACGCTGTTTTGATCCTGATCGATCTTCACGACCGGTGACTCGTAGTGAATTTTGTCGGACAACTTAGCCGCGAACGCTTTCGGCAAGAGATCGTTGCCGCCCTTGATTTTTGACCAGCGCGAAGGTGAGCCGTCGAGTTCACTGCCGAAATTTTTCCCGAGCACCTCAGTGAAGCCGTCCATGCCGACTTTGCGCATTGTGCCTTCTTCGAATCGCAGCGCCGACAACTGCGACGGATACATCGGCTCAAGGGGCAGATTGAAAAGCTTGACGTACTTGAGCGTGTGGTTGTGATCTTCGGGAATGCGCGCCGCTCCCGCTTCGGCATACAAGCCGTCGTCAAACGCTTCCCGCAAAGTGTGCACGCGACCGCCGGGTCGAGCGCGCGCTTCGAGAATCGTCACGTCGTGACCCAGCTGCGTGAGCTCGTATCCGGCAGACAGTCCCGCCATGCCGGCGCCGATGATGATGACTTTCTTAGGCGCTACGCTGGCGAACGCAAAGGCACGCGACCGCGACAGAGCCACGCCTGCCGCCGTTAATGCGCTTCGCTTGATGAACTGACGTCTGTTTATCGACATTTTATGGAGTGCGCTGACTTGTCAGCGCTTTCCGTTGCCAGCACAAAGCGGCGACGAGTCGCCGCACTCCAAACTAGCTACCGGATTGCATTGCCTTGATGTCATCGAGCAATACGCGCTCGTGGCCCTCGGGGTTCACCTTTTCATAGACCTTGCGCAATGTTCCCTGCGGATCAATCACGAAGGAGGTGCGGTTCCAGTACATCGTGCCTTTGTAATCGCTCTGTCCTACGCCTGCAGCTTGGAGCAATTCGTGTTTCGGATCGGCCAGCAGGTCGATGGTAAACGAAAACTTATTACAAAAGCTTTTGTGCGAATCGACATCGTCTTCGCTGACGCCGAGAACGGCAATGTTTGCGTCGTCAAACTCCTGTTTGGTCGCAGTGAATGATTTTCCCTGGATGGTACAACCGGGCGTGTCGTCCTTTGGATAGACATAAACGACCAGCCACTTCCCGCTGAAATCTGCGAGCGTGACGATCTGTCCATCCTGATTTAACAAACTGAATTCTGGAAATTGTTTCCCTACTTCTGCTGCCATATGTATTTTTCCTCTTCTCTCACCAACGTTAACTCAAAGGCAAACCCATCTGTCGCATTTGCGCGGCGTTATCGCGCGCACCCCAACGACGATGAATCTTTCCATCCTTGATGATGAACCATTCCATGGCGACGACCTCGAACGACTTGCCGGTCACTGGTCCACCGCGAAAAGATCCGCGGGATGTGCCGCGCTCAGTGTAACGAACCGCGACCGTATCGCCTTCGGAAATGATTTCTTCGACCGTTAGTTGAAGGTCGAAAGCTGCTTTGATTTCGCGCCAGATGGGAACCACCTGATCCATTCCACCCCAGCCGAGCACGCCATAAACCAAAGCATCATCTGTGAAGAGCCCACGCAGTTTATCCATGTCGCCGCGATTGAACGCGTCAACGTAAGCGAGGACCGTTTGTTTGTTAGCTTCGAGCGACATCGCTATGGCCTTCTGCTGCGGGGGCGAGCCGGTGCCGCCGGTGTTGGCGTGGGTGACGGGCTCGGCGGTGGCGGCGGCATGTCTTCTTTCTTAAAGCGCGGCAGAAGATCGTCACGCATGGCGAGTTGATAGACGGACCACGCCACTTCGACGGCGTCTTTCTTTACATCGTCTTCCAGAATGCGTTCGTAAGTATCAAAGTTCGTGTGCCACGTGTGCGTGCCGTATTCGATCGGATCCTGGCCCATGCCGATGCCAGGTAGCCCGGCTTGATTGAACGAAGTGTTGTCTGAGCCGCCAAGGTTGCGACTGCGCGATGCGACCGCGCCCGCCACGCCGTCGTCTTTGAACGGCTTCAGAATGTCGCGCACGATTTCCGCGGTGTCTTTCGGACCGAACACGCCCGCGCCGCGGACGCGTCCCGTCCCCGAATCGATGTTGAAGTAGCCGCCGAATTTCTCGTATCCAGGTTTCGGATTCTCAAACGACCCAAAATGTTCTTTCACGTACGCCTGCGAGCCCAACAGCCCTTCCTCTTCACCGCTCCACAACGCAACACGAATTGTGCGTCGCGGTCGCACGCCGAGCGTCTTCAGAATGCGCGCAGCTTCCATCATGATTGCGCAACCAATGGCGTTGTCGGTCGCGCCCGTCGCTGCGTGCCATGAATCAAGATGGCCGCCGAGCATGATCACTTCATCGGCTTTGTCCGTGCCGGGAATCTCCGCAATCGTGTTGTAGGACGTCTTCCCTTCCGGATAGATGCGGTTGACGATGTTGAATTCCAAAGTAACGTCCGTGCCATCAGCGAGAATACGCGTGATGCGGCCGTAGTCTTCATTGCTCATCACAATCGTCGGCAACGCTTTCGTGATGTCATAGGTGCGATTGTTGAAAGCGCGAATGCGACGAAACGCGAACGCCGCATCGTTGACGCGAATCAATGCGCCGTTAGCTTTCAGAAACGCGTCGAGCTGTTCATCGATTTGTCGCGGCGTCAAAGGCTTTGGTGCACCGGGTGCCGGCGTTGGACTCGGCGTCGGGGTGGGAAAGGCAAAAGGCCTCGCATTCGGACCGAACCGCTCTTCAGCCTGCTGATCGGTGATTCGCTTCGCCGGCGGATTCAGATCAACCGGGATGACATTGAATTTTCCGGCCATCACGATTTTGCCGCGCACCTTCGCTTTCTGCGTATTGAAGTACGCCGTGAGCTGCTCCTGGCTCGGACGCTCCGGCAAAATCATCTGATAAGCCTTCGCGGTGACCGGGCCGCGCGTGCTCGGCGTCCATGAC
>JBKPPE010000090.1:0-6467 GCA_046733375.1 Acidobacteriota bacterium
GTACATCAATGGCCGCGCGTTGGCCGCCAAGCTGCTCGCCGAAAAACCCGTTGTTGTAGTCACCGCCATCGAGGCTGACGTTATTGAAAATTCCACGCTGTCCGGCGAAATTGATCTCATCTCCGTCTGGCCCCTGACTAATGCTGACGCCGGGCGTCAGCGTGAGCAGGTCTTCAAATTTTCTTCCGAGAATCGGCGTCGCACTGACCGACCGTTCGTTGAGCGTGGTGCTGGATTCCGTTTTCACCGTGTCGACAGTCGGGGCGGCGATCGTCACTCGCGCTTCGACGCCGGAAATCTTCAACGCGACGGGAATTTTCAAAGCCTGTCCCACGGTCAACTCCAACCTCGGCGCCTCGGCTGTGGCAAAGCCTTGCTTTGATACAGTCACCGAATAGGGACCGGGCTGCAAAGCGAGCGCGACAAAGCGGCCCGTTTCATCGGTGACCAGGGTGCGCGTGGCATTCGTGTCGAGGTTCTTGATTTCGACCGTGGCGCCGGGGACGATTGCGCCTTGTTCATCACTGACGGTGCCTTCAATGGTCCCTGTTGTGCTCTGTGTCTGTGAATGGCCAGTGATTGAAACGGCACACACGACGATGAGCGCGAACATGAAAGAACTTCCCGCTTGCCAAAGCCAATCGAACGTATTTTTTCGCATTTTCTGCTCCTATTTTGGTTGAAGGGGCGAGCGTTTGAGTTTGAGTTGCCGGTTGCTGCGCACTGTGACTTGAAACCTGTAAAGTCCGGCAAAAGCGAGGATTGCCTCTGAAAGTCGCCCGCATGTTAGTTAACGGCATTCGATGTGTCAACGAATTGTTCTTTTCAAGTAACAATTCTTACGCTATTATCCGGTTGAGGCGCTGGTCCCCGCGGCCTCGTTGACAGCGTTTCCCCCGACCTCGCGTGTTCTGGCCGACAAGCGAGCAAGTAAACTTCAGTCAGTGCGCACCGTGCGGCGTCGCCAATAGCCGTGTGATGCGGACCTTTTTCGGTTCTCCGACAGGAGGTTGCAGTGAAAAGCATTTTCCCCCGCCTCGTCGTCGTTCTGTCTCTCCTTGTTTTCAGTCTTTCAGCTCATGCCCAGTCAACATCGGGAGCGCTGACTGACGCTCGGGCTACCGGCCCGGTCGCGCAGCAAGAGTCTCTGCCTGATCTGATTCGTCGCGTTAAGCCGTCGGTCGTTTCGATCCTTACGTACGATGCCAAGGGCGAGCCACTGATCAGTGGCAGCGGCTTTTTCATTCGTTCCGGAGAAGTGGTGACGAACATGCACGTCATCAAAGGCGCGCAGCGCGTCGAGGTTCACACACTCGACGGCAAGGGCCGAACTTATCCGGTGGCGGGCGCGCTCGCGATCGATGAAGAGGCCGACCTCGCGTTGTTGAGTGTCAGTTTGCCGGAAGAGAAGTCGCGACCGTTGCCGGTGGCGACCGCGTTGCCGGAAGAAGGCGAGCCGATCTTTCTCATTGGCAATCCACTGCGGTTGGAAGGTTCGATCAGCAACGGTATCGTTTCGGCAATTCGCGAAGTGCCGGCGTTGGGACGCATCATTCAGATCACCGCGCCGGTTTCACACGGCAACAGTGGCAGCCCGCTACTCAACATGCGCGGACAAGTCATCGGAATCGTTACCGTCAAAGTTACGAACGGGCAGAACATTAATCTGGCGCTCGGCGCTTCGCGGATTGCGGCGCTTGAGCGCGGACAATTAATCACCTTTGACCAGATTGGATCGAAAGGCCGATCAAACCAGCCGGAAGCATTGGCCGACCTTTGGTACCGGGGCGGCATCGATTCGATGTGGCTGGGAAACTACGACAACGCGCTCAATTACTTTGAGACGGCCGCGAATCGCAATCCGCGCCGTGCGGAAACATGGATTCAAATCGGTTACTGCAAAGTAAAACAGGGCCGCACCGATGAAGCGATTCACGCTTATCAACGGGCGCTGACGCTGCGTCCAAATTCTGCGGACGCGCAGAACAAGCTGGGCGATGCGTACTTCTTCGCCGGCAAGTTCAGTGAAGCAATCGCGGCTTATCAACAAGCCGCACGGTTGCGACCAGACGAAGGCGAAGCCTATTACAATCTCGCGCTGGCATATCTTGAGATTGGCGACCGTGAAGCAGCTATGGCGCAGAGCCGCCTGCTGGCGTCGATAGACGCGGAGCTGAACAAAAAGCTTGTGAGCGAGATGCAGCGCTAAAAAAGATTATTTTCCATTTTTCATTTGGAATTTGTCGTTTGTTATCGAGACCGGGAGAAGAACACTCTCGCTCTCAGCGTCGATGTTTCAAACGCCCTAGAGTATGGCGTGCAATGGACTTCCGTACCGGCAAAAATCTCAGTGTCAGTAGGTGTTTGCGGATTCGTGTCGATGAATGACTTAGGCGCCGCGATCGATAACGCCGATCGCGCAATGTACGAGAGCAAGCAGAAACGGCGCGTCAAGATGATCGCGTCAGAACCGCCTGCGGTAGCGGGCGGTTGATCTGGGAACTAAGCGTAGCTGGTCAGGTAGCATCAACCACCCGCTACCGCAGGTGGTGCTGACTGGTCTCAGTAGTTCGTCAGGATATCTTCCGCCGCAAACCCCATCTGCTGCAGACGATCTCTTGTCTGCGCGATCATCTCGCGCGAGCCGCAGACCAACGCCACTGGCGATTGCAAATCCGGCAGCACATGATCAAGCAGCGACTGAACATAGCCGGTACGGCCTGACCAGTCGTGACCGTCTGGTCGCGAGATAACGCGTCGCAGCTCAACGCCGGCCTCTTCCCAATCATCCGCTTCGTCGCGATAGCAGAATTCATCCGGCGTGCGTGCGCCGTAAAGCACAACCAACTGGCCGAATCTTTCGCGCCGATTCAATACGCAGCGCAGTGCGGATCGCAATGGCGCTACACCGGTTCCCATCGCGACGAAAACCAGGTCGCGTCCGGCTTGCGCGTCCAAATCGAAACCATTGCCGGCGACGCCCATAAGCTCAACCGCGTCCCCGCCGTTCTTTTGAAACAGTGCGACGCTGGCGCCTACCGTACGCTTTACCAGGATTTGAAGTTCAGGATCTTCTGGCGAACTGGCGAATGCGAAATAGGCGGGATCTTCCTGCGGTACGCCGAGAATAGCGACCTGTCCCGGCTTGAAAACCACTGCGGAACCCTCTCGCGGAACCAGATCAAACGAGCGAATGTCCCTCGCCTGTTCGCGAATTCCGGTGATGTTGAGTTGTCGCGTGGCCTCCGTTGACATCTGTTGATGAGTTTAGTTCACGCTGCCGCAAACAAAGAAACGTGCCGCCTGGATAGCACGCAACATGTACGTTGCACTAACGCCGGTGTAAAATGCGTCGCGAATGGCACCCCGCCCCGATCGAAGATTTCTGTTCATTGTCGCTGCGCTCGGCGCATTTGCGACTGTTGTGGCGGCACAGTCAGGCCGTCGCAGCGCATCGAAGCCATCGCCGCCACCACCGACTACCCCCTCGGAATCCACGTCAACCAATCCAACTGAGTCGGCACCGAAGAAAGCGTCGGAAATTCAATTGCTAGTCGGCATTGACGACCCGAGTCCGCTCTCGAGCGTGCCTCGGTATTTCGCTGACACGGTGCTGGATGTGTGCGTGCGCCGTTTGAGTCAACCAGCCGGTGTGAAGGTAACGGCAGGCCCGCAGACACTCACGCGCGGCGAAGCTGTCAAAGCGGCGAAAGCTGAAACCGCAAGATATGTTGTTTGGTTGCAGCTGGGTAACTCATCGTCAGACGCCGGTCGCCAAGCCAGCGGTAGCAGCGACGAATACTACGTGAATTTTATGCTGCTTGAGCCAGCCACGGCGAAGGTAAAGCAAAGCGGCCATGTCCTCGCCGGTAGACGCAGGGTAGGAAACGTCGGTGTCGGCGTGCCGTCGTCGCGGAATATGGTTTATCTGGAGCAGATAATCAAAGATGCCGCGCGACAAGCTGCGGAGCGGATTTTGTCAGCCTTGGGAATTAAAGACACCGAGTGGCCGCGCGGATAAGGCTTCGGTTAAGAGTATTACCCGCCGATCACTTCTTCACTCCAGCCACTGCCGCGAGTTGAACCGTTTAGCTCGGAATAAAGCCGGTCAATGACATCGCGATATTTCTCATCAATCACCCGCCGCTTTACTTTCAACGTCGGCGTCATTTCGCCGCTTTCGACGGTGAATTCATGATCGAGTAGCGCAATCTTCTTGATTTTCTCGAATTGCGCCAGTGTTTGAGTGCGCGCCGCAATCTGCCGCTCGAACAGATTGATGATACGCGAACTGCGACAGAAATCGGCGCGCGAATTAAGACCCTCGATTCCTTTGTACTTCGCATACGCTTCGAGTTGTTCCCAATCGGGCACGATCAGAGCGGATGCAAACTTACGATCATTGCCGATGACAACCACCTGGTTCACGAAGCGGGATCCCTTGATCATTTGCTCGATTGGTTGTGGAGCGATGTATTTGCCGCCAGAAGTTTTCAGTAGTTCTTTCTTGCGATCCGTGATCGTCAGAAAACCTTCGGCATCCAGACTGCCGATATCGCCCGTTTTAAACCAACCGTCGTCGCTAATGACGGCTCTTGTTTCATCAGGCTTGTGCCAGTAACCCTGCATCACCTGTGGCCCGCGGGTCTCAATTTCGCCGTCAGCCGCGATCCGAACTTCAACGTTGCGAATTGGTTTGCCTGAAGTACCGACGCGGATGTCGTGAAGTTGTCCCGCAGTGATCACCGGAGAAGTTTCTGTCAGACCGTAACCCTGCACGATTGGCAGACCGGCGCCCAAAAACGCCAAGGAAACTTCATTCGATAACGCGGCGCCACCAGAAACAAGAATGCGTATTCGTCCACCCATGGCGTTGCGGAGCTTTTCGAAGAGGATCAGATCAGCGAGCTTGTGTTTCAACGAAAGCAGAAGCGATGTCGGTTTCCGATCTGAGATGCATTGGGCCCAGCGCTTGCCCACTTCAACTGCCCAATGAACCAGCGCGGCATTCAGTCTTCCTTGTGCCATCGCGCGATCCTGGACGCGCGCCAGAATCTTCTCGTAAATACGCGGCACACCGACAAAAACCGTAGGCTTCACTTCGCGCAGATACTCCCCAAGCGTTTCGAGTTCGCCAAAGTAAACGCTCATGCCGTGATGCAGATACATGTTCATCGCTTGCCGTTCGAAGCTGTGCGACAGCGGCAGGACCGAAAGCGCGGAATCTTTCGCGCCGAATTCCAGATGATTGGAAGAGTCAATCAGGTTCGAGACCATGTTCGCCTGCGAAAGCATGACGCCTTTGGGCTCGCCCGTCGTGCCTGACGTGTAGATGATGGTGGCCAGATCGTCGGGTCGCGCGCGACCAAGTGCGGCAGTGACTTGCGGTTCGGTTGTGGCCAGCTCGCGACCGCGCCGTTCCAGTTCTGCGAGCGTCACAAGCTGGGACTCGTCGGCGGATTGCGAAGCGAAAAGGACTACACAGGAAATACCTTGGCAGCTGTGCGCGACGTCGGAGATTTCATCAAACTTTTCCCGCGTCGATATGAAAAGAACCTTGGGCACGCAGTCATCCAGAATGTACTGAACTTGCGGTGGCGTGAGGGTCGGGTAGATCGGAACCGTGACAGCGCCCGCGAAGAGACAACCTTGATCGGCTAGCACCCATTCGACGCAACTCTCAGCGACGATGGCCACGCGATCGCCCTTGCGTACCCCGAGCGAATACAGACCCACCGCAACTTCTTTGGCGCGCCGCAGCATGTCCGCGGCCGAAATCGAGTGCCAGGCACCATCGCGTTTGTAATTTAGCGTGTCTGGCTTTGGATAATCACGAACCACGCGTTCGTACATGCCAGGCAGCGTCGTCGGCTCATCTGCTGTCAGGGGAATACGGTGAGGCGTGAACTTCGTTTGTGCGACGGTTTCGATCATTCGTTTTCCCTCTGCGTTTGCGAGAGGGTCAGGGTGAGGGCCTAGTGCAAAAGAGAAAATAATAATTCTTATCGATTCGCTCTAGCTACGCCCCTCACCCCAGCCCTCTCCCAAAGGGAGCGGGAGTAAGAGCCGTTAGACGCTCACTCCGTTCAGAAACACATCCATCACGACATCGGCCATCGGCGCCAGCTTGTAACTTCGCTTCGAGATGATCCAGTTCGTGGCCATCTCGTCGAGCGCGCCGAACAAAACCTTCGCGGCGGCTTTTGCATGAAGTTCTTTCCGAAACACACCCGCGGCTTGTCCTTCCTCAAAAATTTCGCGCAGCAAAGCGAGATATTCGGCGAAGCCAGCCGCAGAGAACTCACGCATGAATTTTGTTGAGCCACGCAGCTCGACCTGGAACACGATGGCGAGATCGCGGTCCGCGCCGAGTCGTTCAAGGTGAAGAGAAGCGATGCGTCGCAGTTTCTCGCGCGGGTCGCGCACGTTTTCAATCAGACGGCGCGCCGCGGCGATCGCATTCGCGA
>JBKPPE010000091.1:0-9471 GCA_046733375.1 Acidobacteriota bacterium
CGCGGAGGCCGTGAGATTGTTCGCGCCTGACGTGTAATCTGGATAGGGTGGCGTCGCGATCAACGGCGACCAGGTTGGATCACCGACAGTCTTTGAATTGCCGTCGTTGTCACCTTCGCGGATTGCAGTAATCGGCCGCCAGAAGACGTAGGCGCTCTTGCTGTCCCACGCTGTGATAGCTGCATCCGCCATCGACATGCTGACTAGCGCTAACAGCCGCGCGGAATCCCCTTCATTGTCGAGATTTGCCTCTGCCAGGTTCCGCGTCACGGAGCACCAAAGCGCGACATAGTTTGAGTTCCAGAAATTCGCGAGGTCAGTCTGCTCTGCCGTTCGAGCTGTACTATCACTCTTGCCAATGAGTTTTACTTCTTCGTAGTCGCGCGTGTATTCGGGACTGTTTAGCGCTGGTGGGTCGTGGGCGCGAAACTGTGATGGGCTATTGAGTGCAAACGGAGTGACATTGCCCAACCATGGCGCTGCCATGGGTGCGTTAGTCGGCGGCGTGGGACGCCATACGCCAATCTCCAGACTGCCGATGAACGGTGGCGGCGGAGGATTGGGAAAGCTGCCGTCTGTGGCGCGAAGGGCAATAATACAGGCCGCCGCTTGCGTGCCAACCGCGACGCCGGGGTCATTGGCATCCAGGCTGGGATGATCCAACAGATACTGTTGATAGATCGCCTCGATGGCTGCTGCGCGGCTCGGGAAACGATTCACCAGCACATCGCGCGCGGCTTTCGCCGCCGCAGAAGAGGTCGAGCCGGTAGCTCCCGGAATCACACAATGGTACGGTTGGTATTCGCCGACAATCGCCTGGACCGCGTCGTAGACCGCCAATTGAACAACGGCGACGTCGAGAGCTCCAGATGGGCCCGGGCGTGTAGCGCCGGCAGTTATTACTTCTTGCACGGCGATTCTGTTCCAATCGGTGACCGTATCGGCGCGTGTGCCGGTGGAGACTGCGAGTGTAAAAGCGATGATGGAAATCAGAGTAGCGGCAAACATTTTCAGTTTCATGATGGGTCCTTTCTCAAGCTCGAATAGAGCGATCTCGTTTGAAACGTCTGTGCCCGAAGGCGCCTTGGGATTTGTTGTCTGAGAAGTAACGCGAGAACGGAGTCAAAAACCTCTAACGACAACGAACTGTTCATCCGTTAAGGGTTTGGCCAATCTCTATGGCGCAAAGTCCTTTCAGCTGGCTAAAAGGCTGAATTCGATAATCAGCCTTCCGCCAAAAAAACAGCCTTAGTTTGCAAAACAGATTTCGCCGGTAATTTCCGCTTGGATGGTCGCTCCGCCGTCAGGCGTTTTGCCATTGATGTAAAGCACACCTGTCGCCCCGGCGAAATCTCCCGTACTGGCGTTCGGGTCAATTCGGTCAATCGCGCTGAACACGCCCGTCGCCACGTTGAAGAGGGCGATGTTGTGAGTCTTTAAGACTCCTTTGTCGGTTGTCACGGTCAGGTCGTCAGTAAAAGCAAAGGTTGTCGGGTCCGGGGTGGGAGTGAAGGTGCTGGTGAAAACCGCTTGGGTTGTGCCGTCAAGTCTTCCGCCTTGTGTAATTGTTCCGATGCCGCCGCCGCCGCTTAGATTTCCTTTCACCTTTTTGCAATCGCTGAGAGCCGATGCTGATTGTGCGACCGAAAACAAACCGATGGTCAACGCGACCAATGCAAACGTCGCTAGTGTTCTGGTTTTTAGTTTTATCATTCTTCTCCCTTTATTTGAGTAGATGCTTAGTCGAGGATTTTGCTTACCGCCGCATCTGTTTAAGCGATAGTTGACTCCTATCCAATAACGCGGGAACCAGGTTGGAAACCTCTAACGACTGCGAAGGAATATGCTGACGCTAACCAGTCGCACCAAAAAAATCGCGGGAGCGAGGTGAGCCGCTCCCGCGAAATCATGGTTGCTTAATCCGTTACTTTGCGCGGAATGCAATTTCAACGCGCTCAGGTTTGTGCCCCAGGGCCGCCAGTTCGCGACGGATGCCGCGCTCTGTCGCGTCTTGTCGCACTTCTTCGCCGCTGCTGCTCCCGACGATCCAGACCTGTGACAGAAAATACTGGTTGCCGTAGCGATTGAAGACCAGCTTTGATTGATCTTGAATGTCCCGGCCCTGAAGGGAACTAATTGTAACGAACGTGGTATGAAGCGAATCGCGGTTTTCAATCTTCAGCGTTGACCGCGAGCCCTCCATGCGCACCCGGTAGTCGCCCGCCTTCAGCGTTTTGCCCGCGACTTCAAAGTCAAACGGAATCGACACCGACACTGACGGCGCGTTCTGCGCTCGGGCGGATGTTACGGCGATCGTCGCAAAAAACATTGCAATCGCCATTGTGGTAAATAGATGTTTCTTCATGTGACCTCCTCAAGAATTTTCCTAAATTAAGGTCGCGATCAAGTGATCCGCCCTCGTTCGCCCGGCCGCATCTTTTGCGGCTCGACTGCAAGGCTGAACTGCTTTCAATTTCAGAACGCGGGAAACACGAAAAAAACCTCTAACGCCAAGTCGCAATTTTGCGTGGGACAGCGAGACGCGACAGCCGCAACGGGGTATAATCCCGGCGATTTCACGAGTGTCCCGTCGCCTGGAATAACCTGAACGATGGAGCCCACCCCGCGAAATGATGTAACGGAATTGCTGGTCGCCTGGAGCAATGGAAACCAGGCAGCGCGCGACCAGTTAATGGGCGTGGTCTATGACGAGCTGCATCGCTTGGCTCGACGATACATGAGGCGCGAGTCCCCGGGTCACACGCTGCAAACCTCAGCCCTCCTCAATGAAGCATTCCTGCGTTTGGTCGATCAGAAAAATGTCCAATGGCAAAATCGGGCGCATTTTTTCGGCATCGCTGCGCAGATGATGCGCCGAATCCTGGTTGACTACGCTCGTAGCCGAAACTACGAAAAGCGCGGCGGCGGCGCGCGAGCGCTCTCTTTGGACGAATCACTGATTGTGTCCGACGCTCGCAACGAAGAAGTAGTGAACGTGCACGAGGCGCTTGAGCGGCTGACAGAATTCGATTCTCGCAAGGGCCAAATCGTTGAGTTGCGTTTCTTTGGTGGTCTCAGCATCGAAGAGACGGCCGAGGTTTTGGGCGTTTCCCCAGGCACGGTAATGCGTGACTGGACCTTGGCGAAAGCGTGGCTGCGTCGCGAAATGTCGCCTGAATCTGTCGAGGGTTAGAGGTTTCACCTCGATTTCCCGCGTTAACACTGAATGGAGCGCAACGTCCCGGTTTCCTTTCCTACGCGTGGCTAAAAATCGCTCAGGTCAACACGCTTAGTTCAAAACAGGACTTAGCGCTCCATTTTTAAGATCATGACACCCGAGCGCTGGCAACAAATTGATCGGTTGTTCCACGCTGCTTTGGCGTGGGAACCGACGCGCCGCTCCGAATTTCTGACCAAACAGTGCGCGGGCGACGAGAAACTTCGCCGCGAAGTCGAATCGCTGCTGTCTTCGCTGGAGCAAGCTGACGACTTCATTGAAGTGCCGGCCGGTGATGTCGCCGCCGAGTTACTCGGCGCCCACAAGTCCACCTTCGAACCGGGACAACAGATCGAGAATTATCGAATCGTGCGCCAGCTCGGCTCAGGGGGCATGGGCGAGGTTTATCTGGCGGAAGACATCCGCCTGAACCGCAAGGTGGCGCTTAAACTTTTACCGTTACATTTCACCCTTAACCCCGATCGTGTGCGCCGTTTTGAGCGGGAAGCCCGCGCAGCCTCGGCCCTAAATCATCCGAACATTGTCACCATTTACGAAATCCGGCAGTCGGGCGCCACTCAGTTCATTGCTACCGAGTTCGTCGACGGCAAAACCCTGCGCCAGTTGATGAACGAAAAACCTCTCAATCTCAGCGAGATCTTAAACGTGGCCATGCAGGTGGCGGATGCGCTTTCCGGCGCGCACGCGGCGGGCATTGTTCACCGCGACATCAAGCCGGAAAACATCATGATCCATCGTCAGGGTTATGTGAAGGTGCTCGACTTCGGACTAGCAAAGCTCAATGAAGATGAGGTAACCAGCTCTGACCTCGAGAGACCAACTTTGCTTCAATCAAATCCCGGGTTGGTCATGGGAACGGTTCAATACATGGCGCCGGAACAAGCACGCGGGAAAAAGGTGGATGGGCGCGCAGACATCTGGTCGCTCGGGGTGGTGCTGTACGAGTTGCTCGCCGGACGCGTTCCTTTCGAAGGTGAAACACCCAGCCATGTGATGGTGGCATTGATGGAGGACGAGCTGCCACCACTGAAGCGTCATGCGCATGTCCCGGACGATTTGAATCGGATTGTCGTCAAGACGCTGTGCAAGAACCCAAAAGACCGGTACCAGGCAGCGAAGCAGCTCGGACGTGATTTGCGGGCGTTGAAGGAAAATCTACAACTCGGTCCACATTTGCGGTCCTGGCTAAAAGAAGTTCCAAGTGAAAAGTTAGCGAGCACGCTTTCAGTTGAAGCGCCAGAACTCTTTCCGCGTTCCGCATCCGAAACCGCGGCGGTGTTCGCCGCACACACGACAACAAGTGCGGAATATCAGGCAAGGCGTTTTTGGACGTGGAAAACAGCGGCGGCCGTTACGGTTTTTGCGGTGCTGGTCGGTGTGGCTGGGCTTGTGCTTTATCGAAACAGCCGGCGTAGGCAGACCTCGCGAGAAGCGGCGGCGGTCTTTCAAGTGAATGATTTTGTGAAAGTTACTAATGCCGGACACGTGCGTGACTCAGTCATTTCCGCCGACGGCAAACACATCGCGTACGTGGCCGAAGAGAAAGGGAAGGCGGGGATTCATCTTCGAGACGTCGCCACCAGTAACGAGTGGGAGATAGTTCCAGCGACCCAGGATAATTACTACGGACTTACTTTCTCGCCTGACGGAGTTTTTCTGTACTACACGGTGAAGCAACCAAACAATTCAATCGCGGCGCTGTATCGCGTGAATCTTCCGCAAGGTGCGCCGGCGAAATTGATTGTTGACGTTGATGGTCCGGTTTCATTTTCGCCCGACGGAGGGCAAATGGTTTTTGTGCGTGGTTCCACCACCGGCGAGAGAGCATTAATCATCGCAAGCGCAGATGGAACGAGTGAACACAAGCTTGCTTCACGCACAGGCTTTGGTGCTTTTTCGTTCGGCGGGCCTGCATGGTCGCCAGACGGAAAGACGGTAGCATGCGGGGCTTCATTTACTGACGACACCGGCAAGTTTATGACTGTGGTCGGCGTTAACGTCGCTGACGGATCGTTGAGTGTGCTCGCAAAACAAAAATGGCGACTAATCGGCCGCGTGTGGTGGGTTAACAACGGTGACGCAATCGTTTTCAGCGGAAACGATCTCTCAACCAGATCCGCTAAACAGTTGTGGTATTTGTCTGCTGCCAGTGGACAATCGCGACGCATCACGAGCGATCTCCAGGATTACGACGGAATCAGTGCAACGGCCGACTCTTCGAAGCTCATAACCAGGGAAAGCCACGCACTCGTCGGGCTTTTTATTGCTCCAAACAACGATGCCGCGCGCGCGAACCAAATCCTGAGCAACGTTGACGATCTATATCAAGGCGATTACACGCGAAGTCGTTTTTCGTGGATGCCGGATGGCCGAATCGTTTATACCGCGGAACTGAATGGCATACCGACCATCTTCACCGTCGGGGCCGACGGCACGGGTCGCAAGCAATTGACCAGAAGCGCGGGAGGCAACGTCTTCCCCTCGGTTTCGTCAGATTCGCAGCATGTCGTTTTTGTTTCTGATCGTACCAGTCGCACAAACATCTGGACGATGAACATCGATGGCACCAACGAAAAACAGTTGACCTACGGGGAAGACGATTCGTGGGCATGGTGTTCACCCGACGCTCAATGGGTTGTTTACCATACCGGCGATCAGGGAAAACGCAGGATTCACAGAGTACCGATAGTGGGTGGCGCCTCCGAGCAATTGACCGACTACACATCGCTACTTCCGGTTGTCTCACCCGATGGACGGTGGATTTCCGCTTACTACCGCGCGCAGCCGAAGGCGCCCTGGCAAATCGCGATTATTCCCTTTAACGGAGGTCCGCCGGCCAAGTCATTCGACCTGCCGCGCGATGTCGTGTTGCACTCACTTGTGCGTTGGACGCCGCATGGGGAATCGCTCGCTTACATTGTCTACCGCGACGGCGTTTCTAATATTTGGGTACAACCCGTGGCTGGGGGCGCGCCGTCGCAGCTAACGAACTTCAAGTCTGACGAGATTCTCTGGTTTGACTGGTCACTGGACGGCCAGCAGCTGGGCGTATTGCGCGGAACGATCACCAGCGACATCGTCATGATGGATACGCAGCCGGGAGGTTCGCAGCCGTAAGGGCCAGCGTGGCTTCGAAGAGACAGAGGAGGAATCATTAATGACGTCGCGAATGTTCTGTCAAGGGTCAGAGGTTTCGCGCAGATTGCTCGTGTTAAGTTCGAAGCGGTTAATGTAGCGCAAGCTATTAGCGCGCGACTCTGAATTTGCTCTTGTCTCGATACCGCGCAATCTGACAGATTGGGTTACAAATATGACACCCGAGCGCTGGCAACAAATTGATCGGTTGTTTCACGCTGCTTTGGCGCGTGAGCCGGCGCAAAGGACGGAATTCCTTGCCGTTCAATGCGCCGGAGACGATCCGCTGCGCCGCGAAGTTGAAACTTTGATCTCGTCTCATGAGGAGAATGAGAGCTTTATTGAAACTCCAGCAGGCGACGTCGCCGCAGAGATGCTCGGCACGCACAAGTCTGCATTCGCACCAGGCCAACAGATCGAGAATTACCAGATCGTGCGCCACCTCGGTTCCGGTGGCATGGGTGAGGTGTATCTCGCCGAAGACATCCGTTTGAAGCGTCACGTTGCTCTGAAACTGCTGCCTGCTCATTTCACGGTGAATCCTGATCGCGTGCGACGGTTTGAGCGCGAAGCGCGCGCGGCTTCGGCGTTGAATCACCCGAACATTGTCACGATTTACGAAATCGGAAAGTCGAACACGACCCACTTCATCGCGACTGAGTTCGTCGACGGCAAGACCCTGCGGCAACTAATTAACGAAAAGCCATTTACTCTGAATGAAACATTGAACGTGAGCATGCAAGTCGCCGATGCACTGAGCGGCGCGCACGCCGCCGGCATCGTCCATCGGGACATCAAGCCCGAGAACATCATGATCCGCCGCGACGGCTACGTGAAGATTCTCGACTTTGGGTTGGCGAAACTCACCGAACAGCAAGCCATCGATTCCGATCTCGAAACACCCACACTGCTGCAATCAAATCCCGGCTTGGTGATGGGAACGGTTCAATACATGTCGCCGGAGCAGGCGCGGGCAAAGAACGTAGGTGTTGGCGCCGACATTTGGTCGCTGGGCATCGTCATGTACGAGCTGCTCGCGGGGCATGTGCCGTTCACGGGCGAGACCCCCAGTCACGTGATGGTTTCGTTGATGGAGAACAAGCTGCCGCCGCTCAAGGACCATGCGAACGTTCCTGCAGAATTGGATCAATTCGTAATGAAGGCGTTGCGAAAAAACCAAAAGGAGCGATACCAAGCCGCTGGTCAGCTTGCGCGCGACTTAAAAGAATTCAAGCAAGGGTTGCAGCGCGATTCGCAGTTAAGTCAGTGGCTCAAAACAGTTCCCAGTAGCAAAGATGGAGCGCAAGTCCTGCCACTCTCACCCTCGGCCACCGTCACCGGAGCGCATCCGATCCGCGTCGAGCATGGAGCCGCGACTGAGACCACGCCAGTCGAGTCACATCCAACCTCCAGCGCTGAATACTTAGTCCACGAAATCAAAACGCACCGCACATTGGCACTGGCGGCTTCGGTGATCCTCGTCTTGGGGATGATCGGACTGATATACGTTTTCAAGAATCGGGCCGGCGGAAGTTCGGCTTCCTTGAGCCCGGCAAATCCGGCTCCGACACCAAACCGTGGCACCACGAATGACGAAGCCTACCGGAACTTTTTGCAGGGCAGGAATCTGATGAACACAAGAAACCCTGCTGACGCGAAAAAAGCCATAGAGTATTTTCAGGAAGCGATCAGGCTCGATCCAAATTATGCTCAGCCCTATGCTGATTTGGCGCTCGCGTATTTTTCGGGCCCAAAGGCGGATGCCGCAGTTGAGAAAGCACTCCAGCTCGACAGCAACTTAGCTGAGGCCTACGCGGTCCGCGGATTTATAACGCTCACCTTCAGATGGGATTTTACCGCGGCGGAAAAAGACCTTGTTCACGCGATCGAATTAGAGCCAGGCAATGACATGGCCCATTGGGTATATGGCTTGGTGTTGGCTGATACTGCCCGCTTTGATCAGGCGATGAAAGAAATCGAAACGGCCCAGGCGATTGCTCCCGGCACACCTGTCTATGAGCGCGACCGCGGGCGATTTCTGTATTTCGCGCGCCGCTACGACGAAGCGATCGTGCAGTTGAAACGCGCGATTGAAATAAGACCGGATTCTCATGCGGGCTTCAGTTGGATTGTGCGTGCTCATGAGATGAAGGGCGATCAGGCCGGCGCCTGGGATTGGTTTATCAGATGGCGCGAATCAAATCACCCCGATCTCGTAGCGGAATACCGAGAGGCATATGCGGCCGGCGGCTGGCTGGCAGTGAAAAGGAAGTTCCTGGACTTCGTCAAACACGGTAAAGATTATCCGGACATGCACGCCTATGAAATCGCAGGCAACCTGATATTACTCGGCGAAACCACGGAGGCGTTTTCATACCTGAACAAAGCCGTCGAAAAACGCGAGTGGGAAGTCGGCATGCTCAATATCGATCCGTTTTTAGATAGCGTGCGCAACGATCCTCGCTTCGCCGAACTACTCAAGAAAGCTGACTTCAGGTGATCCTTATGGATTTCCGACGACGACTCCAAATCCTCATAATCGTTTGTTGTGGGTGTATACCGCTCACTTGGGTGGCAGCGCAAACGGCTACGACCGGCACGATTGAAGGTTTCATCACGGATCAGAATGGCGGCGTCGTACCGGGCGTAGCCATCACCGCAACCAGTCCGAATTTGATCCGAACCCAATCGAGTGTTAGTGACAGCGAAGGTCGCTATCAAATCCTGAATCTCCCGCCGGGTCGCTACTCCGTTACTGTCGAAGCAGCGCAGGGCTTCGCGCGCTTCATCAAGGACGATGTGGAAGTAAACCTCTCGAAGACGTCGTCGCTCACAATCCACCTGGAGCCGGCTGGAGCAAGCGCCATCGTTACCGTCACGTACGAGTCGACTCCCACAGTCGATACGACCAATAACACGAGCGGCACAAATGTTTCGAAGGATCAGTTTTCAAATTTCGTGACGCAGCGGACAGTACAGTCGATTTACACCATCGCGCCGAGCGTAACGCGGTCCGGTTTGCGCGACGTTTCAGGTCGCGATCGCGATCCCTCCGTGGCTGGCTCTTCGGGTCTGGAGAATCTCTACATCCTGGATGG
>JBKPPE010000092.1:0-4403 GCA_046733375.1 Acidobacteriota bacterium
CGCCGAGGAAGACCCGCCGCCTATCGAAGGAACATGTCGAAACAGTAACGTCAAATCTGAGAAGAAATCTTCCGCATGCCAACCAATCAGCAGGCCAATTCCGAGACTGACGGCATAACCGCCAAGCAGAAATGCGGACGCGGAAAAACGCGTGAATGGCTTCGGCGCAGCTTTCTCGTCCCGGGTAATCGAATAATGAATCTCGTCGGGCCGATATGTGTAATAGCGGAAGTACTCGCGCAGCCGCCGAATCAGATGCCACACGCCGGTCATGAACAATGTCACGAGAATCGCCCGGCCGAATAATCCGAAATTCTGCCAGAGCGGCGGCTTAATCATCGCGACGAAAAACGTCGAAAGAAAAAGCGACACGGTTGTGAACACCGCGCGCGTGCGCGCCACACTCTCGCGCCGATCGTTCTCGAGGATCTGATTGACGACGCGATCCCAACGCGCCTGCATCTCGCGGACGCGCTGCGCGTGGGGATTGTCGGAATGCAGAATGGACGGCGAACTCTGTGGTTTATCGAGCTGCTGATCGTGAAAAGCTCGCTCCTGCGGATCGATCAGGGTGTGATAAGCGAGGGACAGCAGGGCAAATTCGCGTGCGGCTTTCTCTGAGCCACGATTGACATCAGGGTGGCGCTTGCGCGCCAGCTTGCGATAAGCGGACTTAATCTCGGTAATTGACGCCGTGCGGCTAACTCCGAGTACCTGATAGTAATCAATCATGGTAGGGGAACTCAGGCGACGTCGTTCTGGGGCCACCACGACCGCATCCGAATCAGCGAAATTTTAACACCGTTGGGAGTACGGTTGCGAGCATTGATTCGCAATTTACTGTGCAGAACGCTCGATGAATTCAACCAGAGTGCGGACGGCCACGCCGGTGGGGCCTTTGGAGCGATACGGCGTCGCCGGGTCGCCCCAAGCCGTGCCGGCAATGTCCAGGTGGGCCCACGAAACGCCGTCCGCAAACTCCTTCAGAAACGCCGTGGCGGTGATGGTCCCGGCTTTCTTGCCGCCGACGTTCTTAATGTCGGCAATGTCCGATTTGATTTGGTTTGTGTACTCTTTGTCCAAAGGCAACTGCCAGAAATTCTCACCGACGGCTTTGCCCGCATCGATGAATGAATCAATTAGCTTTTGATCTGTTCCCAGAATCGCAGTGTGCACATCACCCAAAGCGACCGAGACAGCGCCAGTCAAAGTCGCCATGTCGATGATCTGCGTTGCGCCTAGTTTCTTTGCGTAAGCAATCGCGTCTGCAAGAATCAGCCGACCCTCGGCATCCGTATTGATGACTTCTATCGTTTTACCAGTCATGGCGCGCAAGATGTCGCCGGGCTTGGTCGCTTTGCCGGAAGGAAGGTTCTCGCAACACGGCGCCACACCCAACACGGGAACGGATGGTTTCAACTGAGCGATGGCGCGCATCGTGCCGATGACCGTGGCGGCGCCGGTCATGTCGTACTTCATGAGCTCCATGTTCTCGCCCGGCTTGAGCGAGATGCCGCCCGAATCAAATGTAATTCCCTTGCCAACCAGCGCCAGCAAGCCGTCGGACTTCGGCTTTTTCGGCGGTGTGTACTTCAGGACAATCAACTTCGGTGGCTCGTCTGAACCACGTGACACGCCGAGGAACGATCCCATCCCCAGCTTTGCGATCTGCTTTTGATCGAGCACGTCGATCGACAGTCCGAATTCCTTGGCCATTTTCTTTGCGCCATCGGCCATCGCGGTCGGCGTCATGTAACCGCCGGGTTCATTCGCCATGTCACGCGTGAAGTTCGCTGATTCGCCGATGATGCGACCCCGTTGAGCGCCACCTTCGAGCGCTTTCTTGTCCGCGCCTTCGATTACCACTTCGAAGCGATCGATCTGTCGCTGCTCTTTCTCTTTGGTGCGGTACTTGTCAGGCTCAAACAGACCCATCACCGCGCCGGAAATTGTCCATTGCGCAGTCTTTTCAACATCGCCGTCGCTGCGCGGAACGATGGCAATTGTCTTTGCATTCTTACTGCGCAAGAATCGCGCGGCGGTTCCGGCCATCTGCGATATCCGTCGCGCTTTGTAATCGTCGCGTTCTCCGCACCCAATCAGCAACAAACGTCTCGCTTTGAGTGTGCTGTCCGCGAGGTGAAAGTAGGCAGTCTCGCCTTCTTTTGCAGAGAATTCTTCAGACTTAATCACGGAACTGAGGATGCCGTCCGTCGCTTTATCCAGACTTTTCAACACGCCGCCGTCTGCCTTTTCGCCTTTGAAGACCGCCACGGCCAATGCATCAGCGTCAACTTTGTTAATTGGTTGTGAATTTCCTCGTACGTCCATTATTAACCTCTCATTTGAGCGGCACAGTGAGTGGCACAGACTTGAGTCTGTGAAGTCGCTGCACCTGAATCACAGACTAAAGTCTGTGCCACCAACTTATCGATTTCGATGTTTCAATTGCGCGCGCGTCTCTCGATCAACAATGCGACGCAGTTCTGTCTCCCGCTTGTCATAAAGCTTCTTGCCTTTCGCGACGCCGACCTCGAATTTTATGCGTCGTCCCTTGATGTAAACACGAGTCACTACGAGCGTCATTCCTTCAGTCGCGGCCGCCTGGTCCAGCTTGTCAATCTCTCTGCGATGCAAAAGTAGTTTGCGCGTGCGCAACGGATCATGATTTTGCCGATTGCCGTGCGAGTACGGAGAGATGTGCGCATTGAACAGCCAGGCCTCGCCTTCGCGCACGCCGACGTAAGAGTCTTTCAGCTGAATGCGACCATCGAGGACGCTCTTGACCTCAGTCCCCGTCAGCGCAGCGCCGGCCTCATATTTCGTGGAGATATGATAGTCATGAAACGCCGCCCGGTTGGTCGCCAGGACCTTCTCTTCCTTCGCCACTGCCATTAAGGATTTTGAATGGTGACTATAACAAGGCGTTCAGAGCGGAACAAGCAGGCGCGTGTCGGGGCAGTGGGTAATTGTGTGCTTCTGGCGCGCTCTTCTTGGTCCCACAGGCACCAAATATTTATAGAACTAGAATCGAAAAGATCATCAAAGCTCCGGAGGAGCGGCACATTGCGCTCCTAGCGGACGATCATGTGAGCCCGCCCAAAGATGCAGATGGACGTGGAGCAGCAGTGTAACCCCTATTTGCTACGCGAGCTATAAACATTTGGCCGCGCTGCGGCCAGGACAAATACGGCTTCGGTTTCCCACAACACACAATTACCACGCGTGTTAACTCGTTGGTGTATCCTCCGCAATTCGTGATGAACCGGCGATTTAGAGTTGGATTGGTACTGTTCGTGATTGCGGCGACACCGCGGCTACTCGGCGCTTTTTTTCTGCCAAACACGTTTGGCGACGCCTACGTTTACATCCGGGACATCGGCAATCTCAGCATCAAGATCAAAACCGGAACGTTGGCCGTAACGGACTTGTACGGGTTCTGGCTGCCGCTCTATCAATTCATCTCCGCGATCCTCAACGTCTTCGTCGGCAACGGCTTTTACACCGGAAAGGTCGTCGCGGCGCTGTTTGGCGTTGGTGTGTGTTTGCTGGTTTACGCGATTACGCGGCAGTTAGTTGAACCCAAGGTCGCCGCATTTCTGGCCTTTCTGCTTATGGCGTTGAATCCGCTGCACATTTTGACTTCAACGTCGGCATTGACCGATGTGCCGCACGCTTTCTTTGTGCTCGCGGCGCTGTACTTCGTTCTGAAACAGCGTTGGCTGGTCGCTGCGATCTTTGCCGCGCTCGCGGGACTAACGCGGGTGGATAGCTGGATGCTGATCGCTTTGATTCCTGCCATTCAATTCTGGAAGGAGCGAAGAGTATCGATCGCCGCGCTGCCCATCATGCTGCTGCCGCCATTGTTCTGGTTTTGGGTGTCGTGGAAAGCGGCGGGTGACTGGCTCGCATGCTTCAGAGTCCGGCAGGAGTATCACGATTGGCTTCTGCAGCAGAATCCGGCGCTTCAGCATTTCACGTTTGGCGGAGTCGTGAAGGACAGCGCGATGTTCTTATCTGGCGCTGATGTCGCCGTGTTGATCGCTGCGTTCGTGGCTGGATGGCTTGTACTTAGCCGCATGGCGAAAAAGGATCGCGACGAAATCGGCAGTGGCCGAGTTGCATCGATTGTTCCGCCCCTGATCTTCTTCTTCGCGTTTTTCGCGCTGCTGACAATCGCGTATGTAACGCACCAGCAGCCGATTGTCTTCCCGAGATATGGACTCATTCTTTTCAGTTTGGGAATTCCGATTCTGGCGTGGACTTACTTTGCGATCGTCAGACGGCGACCGGACTGGTCACGAAGACTTCTCGTATCGATCGTTTTGCTTTGCGTTCTTAATGCGTCGGCGCAATTGGTGGGAGCGATTGGGGAGTTGCATCGATACTCGGCCCAACGCCGG
>JBKPPE010000093.1:0-3863 GCA_046733375.1 Acidobacteriota bacterium
GTGGATCAGCTTTCAATGCAAGCAGACGGCGGCCAACGCCCGCCTCCGACTACCAAGGCCGATGGCGCCACGCCCGCGGCGCTGCGGGGTGAGATCGAATCGATCTCCCAGGAGGTGCGACGCATCTGCGAAGATCTGAGCCCGTCGGCGCTGGAAAACGTCGGGCTGGCCGCAGCGCTGCAGTTCGCGCTCGCGCACGCGGTCGAGCAAGCCGCGCCCCATTGCAAGTTCGATTACGAGTTCTCTTGCGACGATTCTTTGGACGAGAAGTTGCACTTGCCACAGAGCACGCAGATCCAGATTTATCGCATCGCGCAGGAAGCACTGAGCAACGTCTGCCGCCACGCGGACGCTAAGCACGTGAAGGTGAACGCCACTGTCTCGCCAACCGAGACTTTCGAATTGCGCATTGAAGACGATGGTCATGGTTTTGACGAAGCCGGCGCACGCAAGAATTCAGGTCGCGGCGTCGCGAACATTCGCGGACGCGCGAGCATGATTGCTGCCGATGCTTCGTGGCACAAACGCGCTGGTGGCGGAACAGTGTTTGAGCTGCGACTGCCGCAAAACGCGAAACCGGCAATTTGATAGTCGGGTAATTATCTGTTGCCGGAAACGGAAGCGGGATTGTTCTGGCCGCAGCGCGGCCAAATGTTTATAGCTTGCGTCGCAATAGATCTTTCCAGCTCCGGAGGAGCGCCATGTGCTAAGAGAAAGGAATTGCGCTCCTCTGGAGCTTTGAGGATCTCTCTGATTCCAATTCTATAAACATTGGATCCCTCCGGGAGCGACAAAGCGCTGCGTCATCAACACGCAATTACTCACTACTCGCAATCTGACGCATAACGCTTACAACCTGAGTTGCTGTACTATCCCCGAAAATTTCGAATGTTGGTGGAGAGATGAACGAACGAACTGTGACTCACTTCCGTTGGAACGACATGCCGATCGAAGAAGTCTCCGGCGGCCTTTCGCGCCGCTTGATTACCGGCGACCGCATGATGCTGGCGCACGTTTACATCAAGAAGGGTTGTGTTGTGCCACGCCATTCGCATGAGAACGAACAGATCACTTATATCCTCGAGGGCGGCCTGCGCTTTTGGATCGGAGCAGACGAATCGCAGACGCTCGACGTGATGGCCGGCGAAGTTCTGCACATTCCTTCAGGCGTACCGCACAAAGCCGAGGCGTTGGAAGACACGCTCGACGTCGACATCTTCAGTCCACCGCGACAGGACTGGCTGGATAAGACTGACGATTATTTGCGCGCAGCGAGCCGTTAGACTCTTCGCCAAAAGGAAAATGCCCGAGGCGAATCGAACAATCCATCTCGGGCATTTCAACCAATGGCTGAACTTAGCGTTCGTGTTGCTAGTGCAGCACGATTCCGAAACCGAGCCGAAAGTTGTGCTGGGTTTCTCCTTCGATGTGCGTCGGTACGTAGTCAGCCTGAATCACACGCACATCGATGTGCCTGCTCGCCCGCAGATCCAAACCTCCGCCGAACACACCCGCAAAACCAGTGGAGCTGTCGCCGGTGCCGGCAAAGCTCACCCGCGCATTCACAAACCCGGCCATGGCGTGGGCAAACGGCTTTACCACCGTCTCAGTCGAATTGTCTTTGATTTGCACGCCGCCAACGAACGTGTGAATGTTCGCGTTCAGGCCAGCGCCAAAGTCTTTCCGATGAAACGAATAGTCACCTTTGATACCAAAGTAGCGCGTCAGATTGCCGGTGCCTTCAACGAACAGACCGTTGAAGCGCTCGCGATCGCCAGTGCCGTCATCCAGCCAGCCCAGTGAATAGCCCCCGGCGAACTCCGCTTTGTTGTAGCTGTCATTGCTCTGCGCCCATCCGTGCGATGCTGCACAGGCGACGATGATGGTTGCAAACAAAACTTTACGCATTGAATTCATTGAATCCTCTCTCTTGATTGTTAGGGTGTTCTGAGGAGAAGGAACACAGATGCGCGCGTCGATCTAAAGTTTGCTGCGCACCCGGGAAAACACTTGGCAATGGTGATGCCGCTACGTTTCCTCAGAAAAGCTTAATTGTTTTGATTCGCGCGCGCGGATTGCTGCCGGAATCGTCCGACAGCAGCAGTAGGGAAAATCATTTGTCGGCGCGTATCATTGATGAACCATGGCAAACGAATGCACTCATACAAATGAAATTCGTGACGTCACACCAAGCGCTGAAGGTTGTGAGGATTGTTTAAAAATTGGCGACACGTGGATGCACCTGCGTCTGTGTATGACGTGTGGTCACGTGGGCTGTTGCGACTCTTCGAAGAACAAACACGCAACGAAACATTTTCAAGGAACCAATCACCCGATCATTAAGTCGTTTCAGCCGGGCGAAGATTGGGGCTGGTGCTATGTCGATGAATTGATGTTTGATGAATTGTGAGCGGTTCTCTGTGCCTCTGTGACTCTGCGGTGAAAATGGATTGAGAAGAGTCCACCACAAAGGCACTGAGATCCACAGAGACACACAAGAACTATCCTGCGGCTCTTCTTGAAGTTCTGGCTACTTCCCTGTCGATGCCGATTCGTCTAACAACTCTTTCAAGTACTGCTGCCAGAGTTTCGCAATCGTATGCGTGCCGTGGCCGCGTGTCTCTTCGCTGATCGGAATCATCACAAACTTGCCGCGCTTCACGCGCTTGATTTCACGTTCAATGATGCCGAGTTCGGGCGGATTAATAAAGTCGTCAGCTGAGTTCACGGCAATCAACGGCGCCTTGATTGTTTCGAGTTTCGGCGCGGGATTGTATTCGCGCGAAGCTTCCAATTGATAAATCAGATCATTCGCGTCGAGACGGGCCAGCGCCGGCTTGAACCGATCCAGATAAAACTTTTCCGCGGCGGCACGCGTGGACGCGACGGCTTGCCAGTTCAACGGCGCACTGCCCGCCAATAGCAGAAGGTCCTCGGCGGTAGTCAGTCCGCGCAGCGGCTGCGTTTTGTACTCGCCGCCCATCCAGTCCGCGTCGTTCTTGATCGCATCAATGGCCATGAATCGCCAGACGCGGTTACGGCCGGCAAGTTCGACAGGATTACTCGCCAGCGGCATGAGCGCATCCATGAAATCGGGATACATCTCGCCCCAAACCCAGGTCTGCATGCCGCCCATCGACGTTCCCATTACGAGCCGCAGATGATTCACGCCGAGTTTTTTCGTCAGCACTTCGTGCAGCGCCTCGACCATATCGTCGTAGGTGTACTTCGGAAACTTCATGTGCAAGCCATCGCTCGGCTTGCTTGATTTTCCGTGGCCAATACCATCGGGCAGGATGATGAAATACTTTGTCGCGTCGAGCAGTTGTCCCGGTCCGAATAACACGTTGGCAAACGTCGGGTTGAGCAAACTGGCCCCAGAGCCGCCAGTGCCATGACCCGCGAGCACCGCATTCGTCGCTGCGCCGGACGCGTCCTTTTGCAAAGTCCCGATCGTGCGGTAATGCATCCTCAATTCCGGCAGCGTCTCGCCGCTGCGAAAATGAAAATTCTGAATCACATAGTCGCCTTCGACAGGTTCGGGATAATTTCTTTGTGGCTGGGTGGTCTGCGCGAGTGTCATGCACACTGCGCAGAAAGCGAACCCGATTGACCAGATAATTCTCATGGCAGGCTCCTTCTTAGTGTGCTCGGCGAGCGTAGGTTATCACTCTCCAACTGATCCAACGAACAGGCTTCATAACTAGTGGCCCAATTCGTTTCGGTCTGTGTCTCTGTGAAAAGCTCCGTGTCTCTGTGGTGAGTTGTGTTTATATATTTTCACCACGGAGGCACCGGGGACGCACGGAGACATAGAGAAAAACAGACACTATCGGTTTCAGGTATTATGGGCGAGCTCAATG
>JBKPPE010000094.1:0-2437 GCA_046733375.1 Acidobacteriota bacterium
GTCTGTGACCTTCCGTCATGATTGAAAATGAATTGGGGCTCTGCCCCCGGATTGAGAGCGAGGGCATAGCCCATTTACTCAACTGGATATTTTCGGAAGGCCTGGGGCCTTCCGCACATCAAGCGGCCAAGCCGCTGCAAGTTTATGAGTTCAGCCGAAGCAACATTTTCAGTTAAGACAAAGCAAGGCGTGCCGATTCAACTTTGGCTGCGGCAAATCGCCGCGATCATGCGGCTGGAGCTGAAGAAGAATTTCTTCGGCAAACGCGCAGTATTGGTTTATTTGCTGGCGATGATGCCGGTCGGTTTGCTGCTTCTGATCGCGATTTTGCCGCCGGCCGCGCGCGAGTGGCTCGATTTCACGGCCTATCCGAAGATTTTCTCGGGCCTCTACAATGCGTTGATTCTGCGCGCGGTTATCTTTTTTGGCTGTGCGTGGATATTCATGAACTTGTTCCGCGGCGAGACTGTCGATCGCAGCCTGCATTACTACTTTCTTTCGTCGGTGCATCGCGAAGTCCTGGTCGCCGGTAAGTATATTTCGGGGCTGGTGACCGCGAGCGTTTTGTTTGTCGGCGTCACGGTGGTTTCGATGCTGCTGATGTTCTTCCCCCATTTTTATACTGCGAGCATGCGCTTCTTTTTCGAAGGCCCGGGCCTGTCACAACTGTTCATGTATGTTGTGATCACGCTGCTCGCGTGCATTGGCTATGGTGCCTTCTTTCTCGTCGTGGGACTGTTCATTCGAAATCCAATCATTCCGGCGCTGCTGCTTTATGGTTGGGAAGGCATCAACTTTCTGCTCCCGCCACTGCTCAAAAAAATCAGTGTGATTCACTATTTGAATTCGCTGATGCCCGTACCGTTATCCGTTGGACCGCTCGGCGTAGTCGCCGAACCTACACCTGCTTACATCGCCATTCCCGGACTGTTGATTGTCACAACGATTGTCCTGATCGCGGCGGGTTCGCGTATTCGCCGCATGGAAATCAGTTACGGCAGCGACTAAACCCTCGTTTATTTTTACGGTCCAAACCGGCGGCGGTATTCGGGCGATTCGATAAATCCGCGAACCATAAAGTTCTGGGTCAGGTCCGAACCGATCAGCGGCAACAGCTCATTAAATCGGCGGTTCTGGAAGATTAGGCCGCAATCTCGCGCGTCCGGTTGACCCCACCAGTTCGCCGGATCGTGGCAATTCTCCGGATCTCGCCGCAGATAGCCAAAATACTCCATGGTCACAAACGTTGGCTGGTAAAACTTCGTGTTTACTTCCGCGCTTTCCGCGACGATCTGTAAAACCTGCGCGCGTGTGGTCGCGGCGGCAATTGCATTCTGCGTCGCTGCTGACAAGGTGACGCCTGCCGTTGCCGCCAGGGCATTGCCGAATGAGACCAAGGTTGGGTAGGTGCTCGTTGGATATTTCGCGACAATCTCCGCACGCTCTACGAATTCCTGCGTCAGCGCGGCTTTCTTCGCCGGGTCAGGAGCCGTGCGATCATTCGGGCTGCTGATGGCTGCCATGTCGGTCGTGAACTCGGCGTAATGCGGCCTTTCTACCTTCCTTGCATCCTGAAGCTCCGCTACCGTCACCGGCCGTTCGCCAATCGTCACCAGGTAGAGATTCATGACATACACGCCTTTCGCCTGAAATTCCGGCGAGCGGAAGAAATTGGCCGACAATGCGCCGCGGGTATACCTGATGCACTCGGCATCTGAAGGCTGACAACCATTCAAGATGTCCAGGTAGAACTGAAGTCCGTCGGGCTCCGGTTCGCGATTGAGAAAGTCCAAATATTGCTGGCGGATGAAGAACTGTGCGTAGTCGATGGGATTGAGTCCGGGGTCGTACAGCTCGGCTGAATTTGCAGCATTAATACCGCTGTCGCTGAAACCGGTTCCGCCCGCCGCGAGAACCTTTCCGTTGAGGAGTAGTGTGGCGGTGTGGAAACGGCGATGCACTGTGAGACTGGCAGTATTGCTCCAAGTGCCCGTCGCCGCATCGTACAGCTCGCAACTATCGGTGATATTCGGGAAGCCATCGATGAAGAAGCCTCCCGCGACCAGGACTTTGCCCGTCATCAGCAGTGTTGCAGTGTGAACAGTGCGACCTCTGTTTAGCGTGCCGGTATTGCTCCAGGTGCCAGTGCCAGGGTCGTACAGCTCCGCGCCGTTAGTAACCTGGCCTGATTGATAATCAACAAAGCCCCCCACAATCAGAACCTTGCCGTTGGGCAGTAAGTTCGCCGTGTGATCGCCACGGGCGGTGATGAGATTCCCCGTGTTGCTCCAGGTGCCAGTGGCCGGATCGTACAATTCTGCGCTGCTGAGGGCGTTCGTGCGATTGTCGTCGGATCCTCCTGCAACGAGGACCTTGCCATTTTTCAGTAACGTTGCGGTGAAAACCCGCCGGCTAAGGTTGAGATTGCCAGTCAGAC
>JBKPPE010000095.1:0-1898 GCA_046733375.1 Acidobacteriota bacterium
GTGTACAGAAAGGCCAACTCGTTCTGATCTGTCGCGGCAGAAGCGAGCGCGTTCTTCAGTGCTGCGGGCCAGTCAATCTTGACGACATCAAAGTAAGGATAGAAATGCTGAAGAATGTTCCAGGCGAGGGCGACATCAGCCAAACGCGTTGCGCGATCGTTGCCCGAATACTCAACGGGCGAAACTTGCGACTGAGTCACCTGAGACGCCGCATGCGGCAAGGTGCCTTTACCATCAACAAACAAAGCGAGTGGCACGATGCACGAAACGCCGGCCCCAAGATCGGCGCGGAAAGGTCTCCGGGGATCGGGCGAGTTTGGGTTGAGGGGCGTACGCACCCGTTCACTGTGATAGATTGCGTCCGGCTTTGTGCCTGGGCCAAAGCCGCGATGTTTCCAGGAAATGATTTCAAGACCGGAGGTATTCGCCGGAGGTGTCAGCTCTGCGGGAAGCGGCACGGTCTTACCCGTTGGAAATACGCGTACTGTCGGCGCAACGCGGTGAAAAACTTCATTTAGTTTCTGAGCCAACTCAGCTGCATTCTTCGCACTCTCAACTGCCAGCACCCCCGCGACGGCAAATGCATTCCAGTCAGTGGCGGCCGCTTCGTCGCTTGGATGAAAATGTCGCACGTAGCCGAGCAGGCGACTGAACGCGATGAGATTGTCGAGCCCGCGCGTCGTCACGGGCCTCGGCGGATCCGCGCGGACGACCACCTTTCCCAAATCTTCAACCGAGACAGCGTCCAGCCACGCCTTACCCTTGCCGAACAGAAGCATTCCGATGTTCAAGACTTCCGCGTCGTCCGCGACGTTGCCGGCGATCTCGTATTCTCGCCACGCGCCCGAAGTGATTGGGCGGTCCATCATGTTGTCAAAGAAACCGATCCTGTTTCCGGTGCGATCCACGCGCATCCAGAGTTGCGCGCGTCCTGCCTCGCCTTCCATGCGCACTGAGGCTCGGAATCGCACCCGCCTCCCGCGGAAAGGTGTCGCGTCGATCGCCTGCATCAGATTACCGAAAGGTGAGCCGGCTGCCGTGGTGTCTTTGCTGAAGAGCACCGCGGAGTATCTTCCGAACTTGGCCTGTTCGGCAGTGAGCTCCGCTCCATAGTTGATTGTTGTCGGGCAATGCCATCCGTCGGGCACTTGGCCGGGAGTGCCTTGTTCAAAATCCAGATTCGCCGGACGAGGCGCGACGTTTTGCACGCGTACGGCGCTGGATTGAGCGAGACCGTTTGGCGCCAACGCGACGCAACCAATATTCAGGATCAGAGAGAGCGTCAGGAAGCGGGCCAGGGTTGTAATTCGAGGTCTGTTAGGTACTCGCATGGACGTTTTTTGAAAGCTACTGGAAGATGTCGATAAAGGAACAGGCGCGCCGCTTATACCATTGAAGATTGTGAGTGACAAGAATATGACTGCGGCTATGGATAGCGCTGGAATGAATTTCTGAAACCTGCTTACTCCTCGTGCGTGAATTCAAAACAACCCTCAACGCCCAAAACGATAATAACGGGAGCGTGCGACATGAAACATGATCTGTCGCTGGCAGCGCTCGAGCGCCGTGCCAACAAACTCGAGCGATGGTTAAGAATTCAGTCTGCCGCAATGGTTTTACTAATCGGTCTTAGCGTTTGTGGATTCAAGATCCAATCCAAGTCTCAGCAGCCGGCAACACCTCAGTCACTGAAGGTTTCGGAATTGGTCGTCGTCGATCCGAAGGGCGTCGAACGAGTGCGCATCGGTGGTGACCTTCCGGATGCAACGATCAATGGCAAGCGAGTACCACGCGGAGAAAAGGTGGCAGGGGTCATTCTGTATGACACTACCGGCCAGGAACGGACTGGTTATGTCACGTGGCAGTCGGGAAATGTTGGCCTGACGCTGGATACGCGG
>JBKPPE010000096.1:0-5904 GCA_046733375.1 Acidobacteriota bacterium
CCAATCAACACATAAGAACAGAGACCGACGCCCTCCCAGCCGACGAACATGAGCAGGAAATTGTCGGCGAGCACGAGCGTCAGCATCGCGAACATGAACAGATTCAGGTACGCGAAAAAGCGGTAGTAGCCGCGATCGCCGTGCATGTAGCCGGTAGCAAAAACATGAATAAGGAATCCGACGAACGTAACGAAGAGCGCGTAGATGCCGCTCAACCGATCCAGCGCCAGCGCAAAATCAGCGCGGAACCGTCCGACCTGAATCCACGTCCAGAGGTGATCCATGATCGGCTGTGCCGATCGCAGGGCGCCATCCGATTTGAATGCGAGATAGAACGCGATGAGGGTTGATATTCCTACTGAGGCGCAGGCGACGATTCCGATGAAGCGTTCATTACGCATACGCCGGCCGACGAGCCAGTTAATGACTGCGCCCATCAGCGGAGCGAAGATGATCAAACTCAGGAGATGAGTATTCACTGTCTTAGTTCTTTATACTTAGTGCTTTGTACTTTGATTTCTCGTGCTACTTGAATCGCCACGTCAAAGTACAAAGCACAAAGTTCAAAGCTTCAAACTGTTCGCATCATCAACATCCAGCGATTCCCGATTACGGAATACCGCGATGATGATGCCCAAACCCACGGCCGCTTCCGCCGCCGCCACAGTCATCACGATGAAGACGAATAACTGCCCTGACAGATCCCGAAAGAAACTCGAGAAGGCGACAAATGTCAGGTTCACGGCGTTCAGCATCAACTCGATGCACATAAACATCGAGATGACGTTGCGCTTGACTATGACGCCCACGACGCCAATCGTGAACAGCACGGCCGAGAGCGCGAGATACCATGAAAGTTGTGGCACCATAAAAACGGTCTTAGGGCTTTCGACTTTGGTTTTTGATGTCTAAACCCAGTAACTTTTCCGCTTCTTCAGTTGAACGCGTCGTTACCGGCGTTAGATCGTCGATGTCCTTCCGCCGATCAAGTAACTCCCTCGAAAACACCTGGGCGCCCGGGACGACGGCAGCATGCGGCAACAACCCGCCGGTGCGCGCGAGCGTAATCGCGCCCACAATTGCCATCAACAAAAGGATCGAAGTGATTTCGAAAGGCAGCAGGTAAGTTGTGAACAAGCCTCCGCCAATCGAAGACGTCATCCCGATATCAGAAACCGTGTGTGCCGGCGTGGCGGGATTTGCCTGAACGAAATAGATGATGAACACCGCTTCGGCGAACAGCACGGCTGCCAGCATCACCGCGATCGGAATCAACGAACGCAGACGTAGCGGCCGCCGTTCTTCCTCCTCGACGTTCAGCAGCATGATCACAAACACGACCAGCACCATGATTGCGCCGGCATAGACAATCACCTGCACCGCCGCGATAAACGGCGCCGCCAGCGTCACGTACAAACACGCAAGTGAAATGAACACCCCGATCAGAGATATCGCACTGTAGAGCGGATTGCGCTGGACGACCATCGAGATGGCGCAGCCAATCGCCAAACCTGCAAACAAAATGAACAGCACTGCTGTCATTGAACGTCTAACCCCAAAAACCTGTCTCCGTTTTCAGAAACTGGGCCACGTAATCAAACGCCCCGAGCCATTGCAGCGTTGCCGTCAGGACGATGTTTATGATTGCGGCCGGCACCAGGTACTTCCAACCGAAAGTCATCAGCTGATCAAAACGAAAGCGCGGCAACGTGCCGCGCAGCCAGATGTAAAAGAACAAAAAGAGACAAACTTTCCCGAGAAAATAAAACACGCCCAGCCACGGAAGCTGATGCACGAACGGACCATTCCAACCGCCAAGGAACAGCGTCGTCGCGAGCATCGAAACGGTAAACATGTTGACGTACTCAGCTAAGAAGAAGAGCGCGAACTTCATTGCGCTGTATTCCGTGTGAAAGCCGGCCACAAGTTCGGTCTCAGCTTCCGGAAGATCAAACGGGACACGATTGGTCTCGGCAATGGCGGCAATCAAATAGATGATAAAGCCCAGCGGCTGCACCCAAATCAAATTCCATCCGCCGATGCCGAGGTGGCCCGCTTGCTGTTCGACGATGCTATAGAGATCGAGTGTGCCCGATTGCAGCACGACGCCGATTAATCCCAAGCCGAGCGCCAACTCGTACGAAATCATCTGTGAGGCTGCGCGCAGGCCGCCCATCAGGCTGTACTTGTTGTTCGAAGACCACCCGGCCAGGGCAATGCCATACACGCCGACGGAGGTTACGCCTAAAACGTAGAGCAGTGCGACATCGAAACGCGCGATGACCAACTGCACAGGCTCAGTAATGAAAGGAATCTTGATAGCTGGTCCGAACGGATACACGACCATGGTCATGAGCGCGGCGGTCGTGGCTATGATGGGCGCCAGAAAATAGACAAAGCGCGTGGATTTGTCCGGGACAATGTCTTCTTTAAAGATGAATTTCAGAAGATCAGCGATCGGTTGCAGAAACCCACCCGGCCCTACGCGATTCGGTCCGAGCCGCCCTTGAATGAATCCCAGTACGCGACGCTCGGCCAGAACCGTGTACGCCACCATCGTCATGACGACCGTGAAGGCGACCAGAATGCCGATCATCAGGAGGCCGAGATGTTTCAGGTCTTCCAAGATTCGTTAGTTTAGAGGCGGGCTACCGCCCGCCTTCGGTTAAGTGCAAGACTGGCGGGCAGTAGCCCGCCTCTAAACAATCAGGCGACTACAGCTTCTTTTCGCAGACCCTCATCAATCGAAATCTGATACAAGGGCGATACCAGAATATTGTCGGGCTTCGGATTTCCGGCCGCGAGCAGATGAATCTGCGGCGTTTTTTCCATCAGCGTGCCGAGCTTGAACAGTTCGTGGCCGACGCCTGGCGTGAGCTCCTCTTTGTTCGCCGTTTCGTCCATTGCGTCAACGGCTCCGCGCAAAGTCGCAAATTCGTTCGACAAATCGCGCGGCGCAACCGTTTCATGCTTCACCTGCACCGGCTTGCTTTCGTCCTTCAGGTGCGGGAAGCGCAGTCCCGAATAAGCCGGCACGCGCTCGCCGATTTCGCGAAAGATCGCGCTCGCGGACATGTCAGGCGCAATATCAGCGCCGAGTTCTCGCGCGAGTTGCGCCGCGATCAGCCAATCCGCGCGTGATTGATGCACGGGCTCGATCGCCTTGCGCACACGTTGGACAAAACCATCATTGTTCGTGAAAGTGCCATCGACTTCCGCGAAGGATGCCGCCGGCAAGACGACGTCGACTTGCCGTTCGAACTCGCTGACCGCCGAAATAAAGAGTTCCCAAAGGACTGTGAATTCGGAATTGGGCACCGGGTCATCGCCATCACCGCCAACATTCGGAAGTAATGGTTTGCCCGCGAGAATCAACGCGCGGATTGATTCGTCTTGCAACACGGCGCCGGCGTTTTTGCCGTCACGCAACATGTCATGGGCGCCGACACTGTTGTTGTAGCGCGGCAGCGGATGCAAGAGCACGCGGCGTCCTTCGCCCGCGAATGTATGAGACATCTGGGCGACGCAGGCTTGGGCCGCTGCGCTCAATTCGCCACCAAGCATGATGACAAGATCGCCCTGAGTTTCATTGATTGACTTGCGCGCGGCGTCGATTTCCGCGACGTCAACACCCATCTTGCGCGCCCCGAGCCGAGCATCCGTCGCATTCGCCAGCGCCAACACAGCGGCGTCTTCGGTGCCAGGTCGGATGTGAATGAATTGCGACGCTTGTTCGCGGAGGCGTATCCGCACGCTGTTGACGAGAATAAATTCCGCGTTGCCGTTGCGGACGGCCTGACGAATCTGTTTGCCGGTTAGCGGCTGCAGCTCTTCCGGCTCGCCGCCAATTAAGACAATCGTTTTTGCGTAACGAATGTCGCGATGGGTCGCGAGCGGGCCGCCGAGATTGTCGAAGAAAGGTTTTAGCGAAAATCGATCAGACGCAGCATAATTCTCACTCCCAATCGCGTCAGTCGCCAGTTTTCGCAGCGAATAGAGCGCTTCGTTGGTCAGACGCGGACTACCCAGCACGCCAATCGAGTTTGGCCCGTGCGCGTCTTTGATTTCGCGCAGTCGCTGCGCCATGAAGCGGAGCGCTTCGTCCCAGGTCGCGGCAACCAACCTGCCACCTTTCTTGTAACGAATCAGCGGCGTGCGAATGCGATCCGGGTGATTGATGAATGGGTGACCAAAACGGCCTTTCACGCAAAGAAACTCGCCATTCAATCCGTTTACATAACGATCGCGTGCAACGATGCGGACGACGTCGCTGCCCCGTGAGCCGACAGAGAGTTGGCACCCATCAGAGCAATACGTGCACGTGGAAATCGTCTGGTTAAGTTCCCACGGCCGATGCTGGTGCCGGTAAGTTCCGTCGAGGAGGGTGCCCGTCGGGCAAACTTCGATACAGTTGCCGCATTGCGAGCAGTTCAGCCAGCCGCCGTACGTGCCGATGACTGTGCTCGAGCCGCGATTGCCGGCTTCGATCGCCTGCTCGCCCATCCACTCGTCGCAAACGCGCGTGCAACGCTTGCAGAGGATGCAGCGCTGCGGATCGTTCGCGACCATTGGCGAAAGATATTTTTCCGGATGGTAGTTCTTCTTTTCGGTAAACCGCTCTTCCAGATTGCCCCAGTCGAAAGTCTGCTCCTGCAACTCGCACTCGCCCCCACGATCGCACACGGGACAATCAAGCGGATGATTCGCGAGCAGAAACTCGAGCATCGAGCGCTGCGCCTTCTGAATCTCTTCGCTTTGCGTCGTGACGATCATGCCGTCCGTGCAGGTGATAGTGCAGGAGGTTTGTAGCTTCGGCATCTTCTCGATGCGCACCAGGCACATGCGACACGAAGCCTGAAGCGCGAGGTCGGCGTAATAACAGAACGACGGAATGTCGAACGCGTTATCGCGACAGACATCTATTAGCCGCGCGCCTTTCGGAACCTGAAAGTCCGCGCCGTTGATGGTGACCTTTATCAGTTCTGATTGATCCATTGACTCATTGATCCGTTGAATCAATGAGCAAATGAATCAATGTTTCAATCTCTTTTGAAAATCTTCGGGGAACCTTTTGATCGCCGATTGAATCGGCCACGCCGCCGCATCGCCGAGTGGGCAAAATGATTTGCCTTCAATGTTGTCGCAAAGATCGAGAAATAGTTGAATGTCGCCCTCGCGGCCGCCGCCGGCATCGACGCGTTTGAAGATCTTCACGAGCCAATCCGTACCTTCACGGCAAGGCGTACACCAGCCACATGATTCGTGCTTGTAGAACTCAGTCAGGTTCTTAGTAGATTCGAACACGTCAACAGTTTCGTCCATCACAATGAAGCCACCAGAACCGACCATCGAACCACCGGCTACCAGTCCCTCGTAGTCCATGCGCACGTCTTTGCCGATAATTTGGTCGGCCCGCATGATGTAAACGGAAGAGCCGCCGGGAATAACCGCTTTCAACTGCTTGCCGTTTAGGATTCCGCCGCAGTCTTCCATGATGAACTTTTCCATGTCGTCGTAGCCCATCGGCAGCTCATAAACCCCCGGGCGATTGACATGGCCTGAGACCGACCAAAGTTTGGTGCCGCCACTCTTTTCCGTGCCAAGTTTCTGATATGCCTCGCCGCCCATCTTGATGATGTCGGGCACGGCCGTCAGCGTCTCGACGTTGTTCACGACAGTCGGACAGGCGTACAAGCCGGAGACCGCAGGGAAGGGAGGTTTCATCCGCGGATGGCCGCGATAGCCTTCGAGCGAGCTGAGCAGCGCCGTTTCCTCACCACAGATGTAGGCGCCCGCGCCCGTATGAGTGTAAATGTCACACGTGAAATCAGTCCCAAGAATTTTCTCGCCCAACAAGCCGGCGGCACGCGCTTCATCCAGCGCGTCGGCCATGAGATCGATCAG
>JBKPPE010000097.1:0-2348 GCA_046733375.1 Acidobacteriota bacterium
CCTTCGGTGCGAGACGTGCGATCCTTCGTTGAGCGATCAAAATCGCGCCCGTAGCTCGGTGGCCGAAAAGTTCCTTGATACTCTCGCTCAGACTCGCGCGCGCGGCGGTCACCGAAACCTGCCGAGCCGTAGCTGCGGCCATAGTCGGTGTTGTAGCCTTGCTCTGATGACGGCGTTTCGCCCCAGTCGCGATCGTAGGACGATCGATAAGATCGGCCGCCGAGATCGCGTCCGCCGGCAAAGCCTCTCCCCTGTTCATCGCCAGTGAAATATCGCGAACCATAGCCGCGTCCGTAATCATCGGCCCAGCCGGTGCCATATCGGCTCTCGCGCTCGCCCGCGCCTTCCCATCCCAAGTCGCGCTCGTACGCGCCGCCATAACGCTGCCCGCGATCGCCAGTGTCGCTCCGCCCGTAGCGTGTCTCACCGCGATAACGATCTTCTTCGCGGTCATAATTATTCGCCATGTTTACTTACCTCCTTGGTTTTACTGCATGAATGATTTCTGAACACCCTTGCGGTTTACGAAGAAAAGACTCAATCCCCGTGCCGAGCTGGTGCGGAACACTTCACGTGTTCTCATCGCACCACTGCAACTCGTTTACAGGGAATTTGTACGAAAAGTTGCTAAACCATCGGCGAGAATAGACGTTGACGAAATGACGTTGCGCCAATAGAATCCGCGCCGCACTTCAGTTCTATCAACGACTTACCTGACGAGGAGAAGGCATGAAAACGAAAATGATCCTGCTTGGATTGGCAGTGTTCTTCGGTAACGCATTGGTTGCGGCTGCTCAGGACCCCAACATGGGCACATGGAAACTGAATGAAGCGAAATCGCACTTTGCCAAAGGCGCAACGAAGAACCACACCGTCGTCTACGAGATGGCCGGCGATGACATGAAAGTAATTGTCGACGGTACCGACGACAGTGGCAATGCCGTGCACAGCGAATGGACGGGAAAGTTCGACGGCAAGTACTACGCGGTCAGCGGCGATCCGGCTTCAGATATGCGAATGTACCGCCGAATCAACAAGCGCACGCTGGCGATCCGCGGAAAGAAGGACGGCAAGGCTACATTGACCGGCACGATTACTGTTTCAAGCAACGGGAAGACGCGCACCGTCACCACCTCTGGCCGCAATGCACAGGGCCGTTGGGTGACGAACACCGCAGTTTACGACAAGCAGTAATGTCGGAACCCAGAGCGGATTCTCCGAGGTCCCTCTTCCATACCGGGGAGCGCTAGCGATGTGATCAAAACTCAACGTTGAGGTTTCAATCCATCGCTAGCGCTCCGCGACCTTACAAATTGAAGCATTCCAGTGCTTTCTGCGCTTTACCCTCCACTGTCCATTGTTCGAACTGATCTTCTGTTGGGCATTGGCGCTCGTACATACTTCCCGCATTAGCCGTTGTCCGCATAGAATTCTCCTACGTCGGCCAAACGAGAATTAAAGGCAACTCAAGAGATCTGCCACAAATCACATTTTGGCGGTGTTCTCAACTTGGAAATAAATGCGCGTTGGAGTCCGAGCCGCGATCGATTCAATCCCAAGCCAGTCTGAACGGCGAGACGCTATAGGCTTTGATGAAGCATTCACCCTTCATCACCGGGCGGTGTTTGCCACGGCACGAGCAATCGTGCGTGACGCTGCTTTGGCAGAGGAAATCAGCCAGGAAGTCTTTCTCAAACTTTATCGCCATTTAGATTCCGCGCCGAATGCCGAGTTACTGCGAGCTTGGTTATTACGCGTCACTTTGAATGAAGCACGGAATACGATTCGCAGTCGAAATCGCGCAATGGCGCGCGACACGACTTACCACAGAACTTTGGATCACGGCGTTGCGTCAGAGTTCCAACCTGACAACTCCCAACAGTTGGAAGCCGCGCGGCGTGTGCTGGAAAAGATCAAGGAACCGATGCGCAGCTGTTTACTGCTGCGACACCAGGGACTCTCGTATCGCGAAATAGCCCAAACGCTCTCGATCAAAGAAAACTATGTCGGAAGTCTGGTGGTCAGAGCGCGAAAAGAGTTTGTGCGCATGTATGACAAGATTGGAGTGAACGGATGAGAAGCTGCATTGATGAAGGAACTCTCCAGGCTTGGTTTGACGGCGAGCTGGCTGCGCCCGAAGCAGCGGAGGTGGCTACGCACCTGGGCAGCTGTGGTCAGTGTGCGGAAGCGGCGCACTCTGTCGAAGCTGAAAACCTGATTCTTTCCGAAGGGTTGTCCACAGAGTTTGCGGCTGCAATTCCGACCGAACGATTGCGTCAAAGGATTGATGGCACCATCGCGAACATTCATCACGCGCAGGTGCCCAGCGCCCGCCGGCCGCGTCGGCG
>JBKPPE010000098.1:0-4103 GCA_046733375.1 Acidobacteriota bacterium
AACGAATATTTGTGCCGGCGCTGACAGCAGTAACCCTTGCATTAACAATAAGTGCTTTTGCCGGATCGGTTATTCGACCCGTGATCGAGGCATTGGTAGATTGAGCGTAAAGAACAGACGCATACACGCCAAAGGTGAGGCAAACGAATGCAGCAACTCGGTGCATAAGTCAGATCTAAGCAACGCGGAAGCGCCAGACTACTCCGGGCGTTCACTGTTGGTCAACCCCATTAGAGTAATAATCTCATACCCAGGAAGAGTGTTGCTCCTGGTCCAGTTGCGAAGTAAATCACGCTGCGCGGAGTGTTTCGAAACAGCCGTGTAGCGGCGAAATGATGAGGTAAGATGTGCCGTCTATGGAGAAAGCGTATGTACGAGGTCGACACGTCGCTGGGCTTTGGCTGGCGCTGGCTTTCGTGCTGTTGGCGTGGTCCGCATCTGCGTTAGCATTGAATCCGTCGCTTGACGTCAGTCAGTACGCGCACACCTCATGGAAGATCCGAGATGGTTTTATTAAAGGACAGATCTCGGCAATTGCGCAGACGCACGACGGCTATCTCTGGCTGGGAACGGAGTTCGGCCTGATTCGCTTCGATGGTGTTCGGACCGTCCCCTGGCAACCGCCGCGGGATCAGCATCTCCCTTCCAGCAAAATTATGAGGCTACTCGTCACGCATGACGGCACCCTTTGGATTGGCACCGATAAAGGGCTGGTAAGTTGGAAGGGAGGCAAGCTCACTCAGTACGCGGAGCTTGCCGGCCAATATATTTTCAAGCTCGTTGAAGATCATGAAGGCTCGCTATGGGCGGCCGGAGGCGCCCTTCCGACTGGAAGGCTCTGCGCCATTACGAATGGCAGTGTCAAGTGCTACGGCGACGATGGCAGTTTTGGTCATGCAGTCTTCGGTTTGTATGAGGACAGCAAAGGCAATCTGTGGGCGGGAGTGAAGAACGGGCTATGGCGATGGAAGCCTGGTCCGCCACAATTCTATCCAGTGCCCGGCCAGCTGGACGGTATCCAGGGTTTTGGTGAAGGTGATGATGGCGCGCTCTTGATAGGCACGCGCAACGGAATCCGACGATTGGTCGATGGCACAGCCGAGGCATATCCGCTCCCTGGTTTTCTGCAAAGTTTCGAAGCGCGAAGGCTACTCCGCGATCGCGACGGAGGTCTCTGGATTGGAACTGCGGACCACGGTGTGCTGCATGTCCACCATGGAAAGACAGAGGTGTATGGACCGTCTGACGGCCTCACGGGCGAAAACATTTATACCTTATTCGAGGATCGTGAAGGCACTATTTGGGTAGCTACCATGAATGGCCTTGATCGCTTTCGCGACTTTGCCGTCGCGACGATTAGTGTGAACCAGGGGCTAACGACTGCGCGCGTCTCGTCGGTCTTGGCGGCCCTGGACAACAGCATATGGCTCGGTACCACTGTTGGGTTGGCAACATGGAAAACGGGGAAAGTTACGGCTGACGGTATTGTCATCAACAAGGGAGATCAGAAAGTCAAACAACTTCTTCCGAACTCCCTTTTTCAGGATAATCGCGGCCGAATTTGGGTCTCTACGCTTGACGGTATTGGCTACCTGGAAGCAGATCGGTTTATCGCCGTAAGCGGTGTTCCTGGTGGAAATGTGACTTCCATCGTGCAGGACACAGCCGAGAATCTGTGGATCGCCAACGAACATGCCGGTCTTATTCAATTGCTCCGAGGAAGTGTCGTTCAACAAATTCCCTGGGCCAGCCTGGGACATATAGATTTTGCCAGCACTCTAGCTGCCGATCCGTTGCACGGCGGATTGTGGCTTGGATTTCTTCACGGTGGCGTAGCCTATTTCGCGAACGGCCAAATCAGCGCCTCTTATGGAGTCGCCGACGGGTTTACGCCGGGCCGTGTCAATCAGTTGCGAGTAGATCAGTACGGTACGCTTTGGGCCTCTACAGCAGAGGGGCTCAGCCGGTTGAAAGATGGACGCGTTGCCACGCTTACTACGAGAAACGGATTGCCGTGTGATGCTATTCATTGGACGATGGAAGACAATGTGCATGCGTTCTGGCTGTACACGCCCTGCGGCCTGGTACGCATTGAGCACTCCGAATTGGACGTCTGGGTCGCGGCCGTGAACATGAATACAGACGCCAAGCAGACGATCCGGACCACGATATTCGACAGTTCCGATGGGGTAAGGAGCCTTTCCACTGCTGGTCATTACACTCCACAGGTCGCCAAGTCGACAGATGGAAGATTGTGGTTCTTGCCCTGGGACGGCGTGAGCGTCATCGATCCGCTCCACCTCCGCTTAAACACTCTCCCACCACCGGTGCAAATCGAGATGATCACCGCTGACCGAAAGACCTACGATGTGATGTCGGAATCAAGCGGTCGTTTGTCTTTACCCCCACTCGTCCGTGATCTACAGATCGACTATACGGCGCTCAGTCTTGTCGCGCCTGAAAAGATACTTTTTCGCTACAAGCTTGAAGGCCAGGATCGTAACTGGCAAGACGCCGGCAATCGCCGTCAGGCGTTCTACAGCAACCTTCCTCCGGGCAACTACCGCTTTCGCGTGATCGCTTGCAACAACAGCGGTGTGTGGAATGAAGCGGGCGCCTTCCTGGATTTCACCATCACCCCCGCGTACTACCAGACGACGTGGTTCCGTGTGTTGATGGTCGCAGTCTTTCTGATTTCGCTCGCTTTGATCTACCAACTGCGTTTGCAACAAGTAGCGCGGCAAGTACGAGCGCGCATGGAAGAGCGGCTTGAAGAGAGAGAAAGGATCGCCCGAGACTTACATGACACCTTAATCCAGAGTGTGCAGGGACTGATCCTGAAGTTTCATGTCGGAATACAGCAGATTCCCCGGAACATGCCGGCTTACGAGGCCCTGGAAAAAACGCTCGATCACGCCGATGAAGTCCTCGCAGAAGGAAGGGATAGAGTTCGTAATCTTCGCACGCCAACAATACTCACCGGTGGTTTGCCGGCCGCATTCAAACGTCTGGTAGAAGAGACGCCGCAAAGCGATCATGCAACCTTCAAAACGGTAGTTGAAGGCAGCTTGCGGGAGTTACATCCTATGGTTAGTGAGGAATGTTATTGCATTGGTCGTGAAGCTATCGTAAATGCTCTCACACATTCCGGCGGCGACAAAGTTGAAGTCGAAATTACCTATGATTCAAGGCAGTTCCGCCTCCGAGTGCGCGACAATGGACGCGGCTTCGATCCAAAGATACTGGAAGAGGGTGGTCGTCCAAATCACTGGGGATTGCAGGGAATGCGAGAACGCGCTGACAAGATTGGCGCGCAACTCAAGTTATGGAGCCGGCAGGCAACAGGCACCGAAGTTGAGCTGATAGTTCCGGGAGCAACAGCTTATCAAGCACGCCAGAACAAATGGAAGGGCTTCAAGCTTCGCCGATCCTCGTCATCGACTGGTGAGTAGTCAATCCTTAAATCTCGATTATGCCTCGCTTCAACGCAATCGTTACGGCGTGGGTGCGATCATTCGCGCCCAGCTTCGAAAGAATATTCTTCATGTGAGCTTTGACGGTTTCTTCTGAAAGCTCAAGATTGTAAGCCACCACTTTGTTGGCGTTGCCTGCGGCTACATGTTTCAGAACCTCGATCTCACGTTCGGTCAGCGCGTCGTCAGAGTGATGCTCAGCGATCCCGACGGCAATCTCTGAAGGGATTCTTTTCTTGCCGCTATGCACGCTTCGAATTGTTTCCACCAGTTCTTTTCGAACCATGTTCTTGAGTAGATATCCGACTGCACCCGCTTCGAAAGCACGCACCGCCTGAGCGTCACCACTATAAGTAGTCAACACAATGATACGAGCGTCCGGAAACTCCTTGCGAATCGCTATGATTGCATCGATCCCGTTCATGACAGGCATTTGCAAATCCATCAGCGTCACGTCGGGATGATGAGCACGAAATTGTTCAAGTCCATCACGTCCATTACTTGCCTCGCCAACAAGAACCATGTCTGCTTCACTGGCAAGGACGGCTGCGATTCCCTCGCGCAACATCGGATGATCGTCGACTGTCATGATACGAATGGGAGTGTTCATACTCATTCACCGTTGACGCT
>JBKPPE010000099.1:0-2538 GCA_046733375.1 Acidobacteriota bacterium
CGCGAAGACTATTCCACAAACAACGCCAGCGCCGTTTCAGGATCAGAAGCAGCCGGACACAACCACCTTCAGTCCGCCCCCTCCACCAAAGCCAATCGACACTCTCGCGCGGAATGAAACCGTGCCGTCGTCGGCGGCAAAAGGACGCGCTGCCGAATCTGCGGCGAATGCCGCGAGTCCGTCGTACGCGCCGGCTCCAACGGTTGAGACGGAGCGTGGCAACCGCGAACAGCAGAACCTCGGGGTCGTGCCGGGAGCCCAGCGTGCCGACTCAAACGAAAAGTACAAAGCACTGGATGATCGCTCGCGAGGAACAGGCGACTTCGCGAAAGCACGCGATGAGGACCGCGCTCGCACCGGAAGCGACCAACCGGGCGCAAAGGAAGAAACCAAGATTGCAACCACCGCGCGGAAACGATCTGAATCACGATCTGCAGGTTTGTTGGGTCAGTCGGCCGCAGCTGAACGTCAGCAACAACCGAAATCCGACAAGGCTGCGCCTCCCGAAGAAGCAGACACTCGCACTGTCGGTGGGCGCAAGTTTAAACGACAGGGTAGTGTCTGGATCGATGTGAAGTTGAAATCTTCGATGTCGATCAGGACAATCTCACGCGGATCTGACGAGTTCGAGAAGCTTGACACAGGACTTCGCTCAATCTCCCAACAATTCAGCGGTCCAATTGTCGTGGTCTGGAAGGGCAAGGCGTATCGAATTCAGTAAATAGTAAATCGTAAATCGTAAATAGATCGAACTCGCGATAAATAAGCCGCGTAGTTAATGATGGAAACCGGAGTCGGCTTTTCTATTTCCGATTTCCGATTTACGATTCACCACGATGTTCTGTCCATCCTGCGGCACCGAAAGCACCGGCTTAAAATACTGCAACCGTTGCGGCGCTAACCTCGCGGCGCTGATGACGCCTCCGGAAATCATCCAAGTTAATCTGACGAAGCCTGCTGTCTTGATTGGTATCATCATGATGTTTTTGACGCTGGGTGGATTTGCTTTGGTGATGGTCGGCGCACGCATGCTTGCATCAGTGATGCACGGCGACGACCCGTTGATGGGGCTGATCATAATGGGGATGCTCGTCATTATGATCGTAGATATTATTCTGGCGCGACAGCTCACAAAACTGATCAATGCAGCATTGAGAAGCAGCTCGCAACCGACTTTTGCCGCACCCAATCCACCGGCCCAGCTTCCGCATCCAGCGCAACAATTCGTGCCGGCCGGCAGTGTTACCGAGAATACGACACGGTTTTTTGAAGGCAGTAAGTAGTAAATAGTGAATCGTGAATCGTAAATAGATTGAAACTCCGCGCAAAAGCCTCACGTGGTTTCTTCATGGCAGCCCGGCTTTGACTATTTACGATTTACGATTCACGATTTACCAGCATGTTCTGTCCAACCTGCGGCGCTGAAAGCATCGGCCTGAATTACTGCAATCGTTGTGGAGCGAATCTCACCGCGCCCGTCGCTTCGCCGATTGTGCAATTCGTGCCGGTGAGCGTGACGAAACCAATTCTCATCATCGGAATCTTAATCGCTATGATTACGCTCGGAGGCTTCGGAGGCATTGTGTCAGGCACGATCCAAATGGTTGAGCGCGGTGCCGGTGGTGTCTCTCCGGCGCTGCCGATTTTTGGCTTGCCATGCATCCTTGTAATTGACATTCTCTTGATTCGGCAGCTATCGAAACTTATTAGTGCGGCCCTCTCACCAAATCGACTACCGCCTCCGGAAACACTCGCGGCAATGCAAGGTGATCCACGGTATCTTCCTCCCACGACGACAGCGCGACTTGAAGGCGCGGCGAGTGTGACAGAAAACACGACCCGCTTCCTCGAAGAGACATATCGCCCTCCCGTTGAACCTCAGCCGCGAAAGCGCTAGGTGGCGCATTTCCAGAGTTGCTACGCTGAATCGTGAGTTGATACAGTCCTCAGGTTCGCCCAGCCCCGCTCGAGAGGTTTCTGCCGTATGCGACCGTCGCAGAAGAAACTCGCGGCTGCTTTGCTCGCCGCTTGGCTGTTAAGTCTGACTGCATTTCAACCAACATCGTCGAACAGCTTTAGCGTTCGCGCCCAGCGGCGCTTAGTCGGCGCGCGCGGCAACCCTGACATTCCAAGAATCGTAGCCGAAATCAACGCGCGAAATATCGAAGCGACGATTCGCAAGCTGGTGAGCTTCGGCACCCGCAACACACTGTCCGAACAGAATAACCCGAACCGCGGCATCGGCGCTGCGCGTGATTGGCTGTACGGCGAATTCCAGAAAGCCGCGGCGCAGTCGGGCGGTCGCATGACTGTCGAAAAACAAACGTTCGAGCAGGCCAAGGCTGCGCGCGTGCCTGAGCCGACGATGCTCACGAACATCGTCGCCACGTTAAAGGGAACTCAGCCCGAATCAACAGATCGCATTTACGTCGTCAGTGGTCACTACGATTCCATGTGTTCGAGCCCCACCGACGCTAAGTGTGATGCACCCGGCGCGAATGACGACGCTTCGGGAACGGCCGCCGTGCTCGAAATGGC
>JBKPPE010000100.1:0-1554 GCA_046733375.1 Acidobacteriota bacterium
GGGCGAATTAGAACGGCGAGCGAAGCGACCGATTGACCTCGCCATCTATGACGTTCTGGTTGGGAAGGTCAATCGGTCGCTTCGCTCGCCGTTCTAATAGCCTCTCTTGTTCTGTTTGTATTTCTTGCCAAGAAAGCAAGAAGTTACTGGTTTGCTACACAGATTACGAATCAAGAAAGGGAAGGTGAGTTATCAGGATAACCTTACTACTCAACGTCTCTTTCAAATGTTCCCAACCTGGGATTCTCGGACTTGAATCATAGCTGCGCACCCACCTGCTCTCCCGACGCGTCGGGATACTGATGCGCGTGGATCGTTTGTTACGGACGACAGAAGAACGATCCACGAATCACGAACTAACACGAATGAAGCCCCGGGCGCACTCGAGTTTTGAACCAGTCGTGTCCGTTGGAATGAGACTGGTGAATCAAAACTCTTGAATGTCACAACTGACTAGCAACGCCAGTGCTTAACGGCGCGTTGCACAATAAATATCCATGTTGCCGTCACCGGGATTTCCCATCCAGCAGATCTCCTTACCGCCGGCACGGATCGCCGGTAATCCTGCGAAACATGTCGTGCAATTGATCGTGTCGAGATAGATCGGAGTCCCCCAGGGATCATTTTCATTTTTTCGTTCTGACACATAGATGTAGTTGACCGCGCCAGGTTCAAATGGGTTATCTACGCCTGCGCTGAAGAACATCACGTGTTGACTCGGCGTGAGCGCAGGTCCATACGCATTACCATCAAAATTGATCGGCGGCTCAACCAATTCTCGTGGGCCAAACGGCTCAGCGGTGGAATTTCGCGACGCTCTGTAGATCTTGAATACAAACTCCGGAGTCATGCCAGCGAAATAAGCCGTGAGTTCATCGTCACTGACACTGATCGATCCTTCAAACAGAGGTGTGTTGACTCCTTGTCCAAGATTCACGGCTTCACCCCACTCGTCATTAACCGATGCACGGTGTGAAACCCAAAGGTCTGGCAAGGGCGGACTGTTCGGACCCGGCCGATTTGAGGCGAAGTACAGCGCCAACCCGTCGAGCGAAATCGAAGGCGTAATGTCGAAAAAGGGACTCGAAATCGGTGGTGGTACACGTTCGGGAGGACCCCAGTCGGCTTCAGCAGATGCGCGCCTGCTTACGTAGATGTCCTGGTCGCCCGGTCCGCCGAGCGCGCCCGGACGGTCAGAAACAAAATAAAGTTCTCGTCCATCTGAAGATAAAGATGGCTTACCTTCAAAGCCGGGTGTGTTGATAAACGAATTGAGATGAACTGGCGTGTTGTAACAGTAGGGTTTACCCGCGGCGCAATCATCCGCCGAGATTGCGTTGACTTTGAGGTCAAGACCCAAACCTAAACAAACAATCAGCGACAAACTCCCACCCACTAACGTGGCGACGAGCTTACGGTTCATTCTTCGAATTGCCATGATTATGCTCCCCTCAATTGAAGTGTGGTTGTTGAGTCGGGCGTCTGGGGCATACCATAGGCAGACGCACACGGACGGTCTTGAGCAAACGGTGATCTAACCCTGATCTATTCCTG
>JBKPPE010000101.1:0-2405 GCA_046733375.1 Acidobacteriota bacterium
AGCTCACTGAGCGCAGCGATCACGTAGTTTTTGCCGGGCGGCAAGGAGCGCGATGCGGGTCGCGTTCGCAAGCGCTGGAAGGTGATAATCGAAAAGCCGGCCCACCAGATTCCTGCCGACAACAACGAAAATCGCACAGCCATTCCCGTCGAAATTCCTATTCGCTCGGCCAGAAACACGAGTGCGAGATTCAAAGCCAGCAACAAGCCCCCGCCCATGTAACCCCACGCGTAACCGCGGCTTGAGACTTTGTCACGCTGATCTTCGCTGGCGATATCAGGCAGGAACGAGTTGTAGAAAACGATGCTGGCGCCGAAACACACGTTCGCCATCACGAATACGACCGCTCCAAAGATGTGTCGCCCAGTGGTAAGAAAAAACAGCAAGCACGTCGCCGCCGCCCCGGCGTAACAAAAAAGAAGCATCAGTTTCTTTTTTAGAACCGAGTAGTCGCCGAGCGCGCCCAGCACCGGCAGTAGAAACACTTGCAGGAAGACGGACGTGCCCACGGTAAATGGCGCGAGCGATTTTGCGGTGAGAAGCAGAGGCCCCATGGAAAGGATCGTGCCATTGTCACCAAGCTGAGCCTGCGCCAGCCGGGTTAAGTAGTCACCAAACAGCGCCGCGACGACCGTCGTGTAGAAACCGGAGTTGGCCCAATCGTAAACGATCCACCCGAAGATTTCGCGTGGATCGTTTTTGATATCGGCAGATGTGCGATCTTCCGGCAATTAAGCGTCGCGTGTCAGCAACGAAACAATCGCGGGAGTGATGTCGGCGAGGGATGATATTCGATTCGCGACCTGCTGGCTACCTGCGCCCCAAATTATCGTTGGCACCGGATTGAGCGTGTGGCTCCGCGTCGAAAGGTCCTCGATATTTCCATGATCGCTCGTGAGAATCATGATCGTCGACGTGCGATCGATCTTAGCCAGGACGCGACGGATCATCCGCGCGAGGTTCCGCAAAATGGCACCAGCGGCTTCCCGGTCCTGCGCATGACCCGCTTTATCGGTAATGAAGTATTCGTACAGGGTGAACCGATGATTCGCCACGATCGAAGCCAGCACGTCGGCCGCCTCTTCAGGCGTCCGCGGCTCAACGTCCTCGCCGCGTTCAATCAACATTTGATTAGTGAAGTCCTGATACACGGCGCGGCCAGCCTTCAGATCTTCGATCTTGTTGAATTGCAGACCGGCAGCTTCAACCGCCGCAGTCGTGGCGGAAATCCACCGTGGCCGACTTTCAAAGAACCGCTGTGTGTAAGTGTTAGCGAAAGTAATCGGCGCGACACCAGCGCGCTTTAATTGCAGAAAAATCGAGTGTTCGTTGATGACGTCGATGAGCGCGCGATTCGGAAACCCCTGCTTGTGATAGCCAACGGTTGCGGGGGCATTGATGCCCGTCAAGATGGTCGTCTGGCCCGATGCGCTTTGCGGCCGTCCATCGACGCCAAGTCGCGCGTCGGTTTCAACCAGGACACCATCAAAGACAATCTCAGGCTTCTCGCGCTGAAAGTTTGCCAGTGGCGCCGCATCTTCCAACCCATCCAGCGGGTTGTGCGGGCCACGCGTGCCGATGCCGAGACCGTCTATGAAGAACAAAAGAACATTTTCCATTTGTCATTTGATACTTGTCATTGGTCCGCCTGGCTTGATTGACAAATGGTAAATGTCAAATGACAAATGAAAAATAATATTATTCGGGCAGAAGTCCCTTGGCGCGGTATGCGTTCAGTTTGTTGTGCAGCGTTTTAAGACTGATGCCAAGTAGTTCTGCCGCCCGTGTCTTGTTGTTGCCGGTTTTTTCCAGCGTGCGAAGAATCATCTGGCGCTCAATTTCCTCGAGTGGCGCACCGACCGGAAAACTTACTGTGTCCTCGGCGCGTAATCGCTGACGCTGATCGAAAGGATAGGGCGCGAAGTGATGCCGCTCGATCTGTTCAGCCGAGCAAATCACTACCGCGCGCTCAATGACATTGCGCAGCTCGCGCACGTTGCCGGGCCATGAATGGAAGCGTAACGCATCGAGAGCGGCTGGACTGATGAATCGCGCCGGGCGATCGTGCTTGGCCGCCAGGCTCGTCACCAGGTGTTGCGTGAGCAATGGCAGATCCTCCATTCGATCGCAAAGACGCGGCAGATGAATGGTAATGACGTTCAAGCGATACAGAAGATCCTCGCGCAATGTACGCTCGCGCACGGCGGTTTGCGGATCGCGATTCGTCGCGGCCAAAAGTCGCACATCGACGCGAATCTCTTTGCGGCTGCCGAGGCGATGCACGACTCGTTCTTCAATTACGCGCAGTAGCTTCGCTTGCAGCAAGGAAGGCATTTCGGCGACTTCATCCAACAGAAGTGTGCCCGTGTTCGCGAGCTCGAAACATCCGTGACGACGCGCCACCG
>JBKPPE010000102.1:0-2755 GCA_046733375.1 Acidobacteriota bacterium
TTGTAGTTCACCAGTGAACTCGCAAGAAACCCCGTCAAAGCGCCGAGCGCGCCGAGCAGGACGCCGTAGGCGTGAGTGTCGCTGAGATCGGCAGATCTTCTTTCAGCCCGAGCAATCGTCAGCCAGAACGAAGTCATCAGCCACAACCAAAGCGCCAGCATCGGCAGGCCACGGTCAAACGCGAGTTGCAGCGCCGTCGAGTGCAGGTGAAGCATGTCTCGCCCGGGAAACCCCCACTCGTTCCAGTGCTGCTTTATTGCGTCCATGCCATGACCAAAGATCGGGTGGAGCGGAATGCGTTCGAGACCGACGCGCGCTACTTCGAAACGCAATGACGAACTCGGATCCCCAAGCAGCAAGGCGTTTCGATCGCGTGTTTGCCACACCACGACTGCTCCAAAGGCAAGCACGAAAAACAACATGAACGTGAAGACGAGCTTCAGTTTGCCGCGTAGCGACCGCCACGCGATCACGCTCGCGCCGATTGCAAAGGCGACGATGACTGTTCTCATCGACGTGAAAACCAGTCCCATCGTCAATAAAACCAGTGCTACAACCGCCAATTTGAAATACTTGTTTGCACCGTGATTGCGGAGATGTGTGAGTGCGAGACCGAGCGCGAGCAAGGCGATCATCTGGATGAGTTCGGCGAACGTCTCGTAGTGACGCGTCCACCCGGAGGCGCGAAAACGATGATTGCGCTCGCTTCCGGCAATCCCGGCGGCCGCGATCTGCGTGAGAGTTAAAGGACGTTCGACCTGTTCGCCGCGGGAAATAATGCCGACTGAAAAGGGCGTGTTCAGCGGGGCGCGCCCGAGTTCGCGATCGATATCTTCAACTGAATAGACCCGCCGGCCAGCGACACGCCAGATCGTGTCGCCGGGTTGCACTTGAACCTCCTGAAACGGACTCCCTGCCGCAATCGCCTCAACGTCCACGCCCCGGCCTCGCAGCAGATCGTAAGCACTGTAAAGCGCGCCAACCGACCCCGAGAGAATCAATACCGGCACGAGCAGCAGCGTCGACCGCTTCGCCAGCAGCGCGCGAGCGAGATAAAACAGAAAAACAGACCACGATGCCGTCAACTTTGCGATGCTTATCCGAGGTTCTTCCGAGACTAGTGCTGAAGCGACTGTCCAGAGCAGTAAAAGCAGGATTATGAAGTCGAAGCGGGAACGCTTCAGTCCCAGGCTACCAGTCGCAAGCGAGCGGATCACCCACCCTATGCCGGCGATAGCGACGCCGATAGCGCTGGCCGCAACCGAATGAGGCGCAAACGAAACGTAGATTACGAGCCCCGCCAGAGCAATCTGCTGTCCCACTTTTCCGCGTGGGCTTTGTGCGTTTGTGACCATCGCTATCGCGCAGAAATGCTTGCGTTGACACCCTTTATTTACGCATGTTAGCGTATCTCGCGGCTGTTTGCCGGAGTTGCAAAGTGGAGTTAAGCCGCGCGCTTAACTGAAATCGCATTTGCCCGCTGCCCGCTGCTACATAAAAGCCGCCAACAATCGTTTTAATGATACCTAAGATTTCTGATGGCCTTCGATAAAGCTAAGGTCCTAAAAAACGCCGAGAAATTTCTCTCTCAGGGGAAGATCAACGCCGCAATCAAGGAGTATCGGCAGATCGTCGATAACGACGCTGACGATCTCACTACCTTGAATATGCTGGGTGATCTCTACGTTCGTTCCGGCAAAAAAGAGGAAGCGGTCTCGTGTTTCGAACGGATCGCGGAGCACTACGGCAACCAGGAATTCCACCTTAAAGCCATCGCGATGTACAAGAAGATCGAGCGTCTGCGGACGCGCGATCCGATCATCGCGCTGAAACTGGCTGAGCTTTACGCGGTTCAGGGATTGGTCCATGACGCGCGTGCACAGTACCTCGTCGTCGTCGAGTCGTACACGCGCGCCGGCGACAACAAGCGCGCGCTCGAGATTCTTCACAAGATCGCCGATCTCGATCCCAACAACACCGAGATTCGTCTAAAACTCGCCGATGGCTATCTCAAAGAGAACATGCGACGCGAGGCCGCGGCGGCCTTCGTGGTTGCCGCCCATCGTCTTCATCAAACGGGCGCGCAGGACAAAGCTCTCGATGCCTATACCAAAGCACTGCAACTGGTACGCGACGATCGAGAAGCACTCCGCGGCATGCTCGAAACTCACATCGCGCGCGGCACCGCCGACGAAGCCGCTGAAGTACTGGAGCGTGTCGTCGAAGGTCACGAAGACGACAACGAACTCGTGTCGATGCTCGCTCGCGCTTACCTCGAAGCGGAAGACGCGAAGGGCGCGGAACGAGCAACGTCAATGCTGATGACGCAGGATGGGACGAATTATCCGCAGTTTCTTCCGGTCACCCGTCTTTATCTGAAGGACGGCGAAGTAGACGAAGTCATACGCATTCTTTCGACGATTATCGAGCGCATGCTGGCAGGTCGTGAAGAACGCGAACTGCTGGACATTGTTAATCAGGTTCTCGATCGCAATCCGGATCACGTGTCGGCGTTACGAATGCTCGTGCGGATCCACTGGTGGCAGCGCGACATGGATGCCCTGCGCGCTTCACTCGAACGTCTCGCGGAGTCGGCAGAAGCTTCTGAGCTGGTCGATGAAGAACGTTATGCGTTGACGCAGTTAGTGCGCTTGGCGCCGGACGAACAGCGCTATCTCGATCGCCTCAACCTGCTCGGTGGTTTGCAGGAAGACACTCCGGATAATTTTTCTCCACTGCCTGAGCCGGAGAGCGA
>JBKPPE010000103.1:0-5574 GCA_046733375.1 Acidobacteriota bacterium
GTTCCGGCCGGGCATGATGCATCGCTGGCGCCGCTCGCGGTTTTGTATCGCACGATACCTTTACCAATTGAATCTGCAAGAGGAACGGTGCGCACTACGCTGGTAGCGGTTGCTTCGCGAAAGCCTTCGTAGCTAAAGAAAAAGAAAGCCTTATCGCGCTTAATTGGTCCACCTACTGTGCCACCGAAAATGTTGCGGAGTAGCGGCGGACGCGGCACCCTTTTATCACCAACCTTGGCTTGGCCTGATGTCACCTGAAAATCATTAGGCCCAAAACTGCCGGCTGCGTTACTGAAATAATCATTGGCTGAGGTGACCGTATTGCGATGATATTCATATAGGAGGCCGTGCCAATCATTCGTTCCAGACTTGGTCACCAGCGAAACCTGAGCGCCTGACGATCTGCCCTGCTCGGCGTTTGGATTCGTCGTAACCACACGAAACTCCTGCACCGAATCCGGAGTAACACGAAGAACGCTGGCAAAAGCTTCGTCAGTGACAACGTCCAAGCCTCTTTGCTGTTCGTTAACATCAACTCCATCAAGCGTGATATTCGCTTGGTCGGCGCGGCCGCCGTTGACTGCGCCGCCGCGTGTCACGCCCGGCTGCAATGACAGCAATCCCACCACGTTGCGCGCATTCAGCGGAAGCTCACTGATTCTACGACTCTCAAAGGTATTACCGAGCGTCGCATCGGTTGTGTTAAGCGGCGCTTCAGAGCCGCTGGTGATATTAACTGTCTCGTTAACGCTGCCAACTTCAAGCGGTACATCGAGGTCTGTAGGCGTATCGACTAGTGCCTTGACGTTTGACAGCAACGCCTTCTTAAACCCTTTCATTTCCACTTCCACTTGATACACGCCGGGTGGAATGCCGGTAAATACATATGCGCCATCGCCGTTAGTTGTCTGGCTTCGGTTAAAATTTCTTTCCGGACTGCTTAACGTCACGGTGGCGCCTGCGACAGCGTTACCCTGAGGATCGGTAACCAGGCCGCGCAATGAAGATGAGCCGGTTTGCGCATTGACTGATATCCCCAACAGCAAACAGGCGGCGACGAGTACAAAAAGTTTCTTCATCGAAGGGTTCCTCCTAGTCGAACAAGATCAAGCTCTTGAGGGTGCGGTGTCCCGAAGATCGACCAAAGGACACATCGGGAATCGCCGAAACTAATCCAAAAACTATTCAGTTGCGTTTGTAACGTTTGTTCGAATCGTCAGCACGGGTTGCTGACGTCCGAGCAAGTTGTGGTTTTCAGTTTTGCTGTACGCAGCTATCGTTCCAGCATCACCCTGAATTCTACTAAAGCCGAAAAGCGGCGCGCTTTCGCGCTGAACCACGTTTCTCTACGAATGATGGAGGGGCATTATATACAAAAATTCGGCGATGTAATTAGAAATTTGGATAATTTAAAACGTGCTAATTCAGCGTTAGCCAGGCAGACTGCCGGTTTTTGCCGTGAGGGCTGTAACCAGGATTTCGGAAAGCCTGGACATCAGAAGGTAACCGGGATTGTCGACCGACCAGATCACTTCAGGCATTTCATCGACGGTGATCGCCACGGCAACCTTGCCCTGCTTCGTATAGAGAATTGCGACGCAACTGCGCAGCGCATCAAGTGCGCCGTATTTACTCGCGATGGGGACGTTCGGCATCGAGCGGCCGATCGAATTCCGTCCCTGCTCGCGCTTCATCAACTCAATCATTTGCTTCGAAGCTTCCTTGCTAATGATCTCGCCGCGCTCAAGCTTCTCCATGATCTGCACCATCTCGTGGGGGTTCGTAGCGCCAAGCCCGAACCGCTTCAAGTTATCGCCGAGCTTCCCTTCCTTGCTTTCGCCACCGCCACCGACGCGTCGCATGATGCGCGTCGCTTTGAATCCCAGCGAATTCATCCGGTCGTTAACCGCATCGGTCGTCAGATAATCCAGAACCATATTCGTTGCCGTGTTGTCACTGAGCAGCATCATCAAACGCACGCAATCCTGTAAAGTCAGGCGCAAGCCATCCCCCAATTCGGGCAGAATCCCTGATCCGCCATAGCGCGCCGCCTTCGTCAGCATCAATTCGTCGGTCCATTTCGCCTTGCCTTCCGCAACCCGCGCCCACGCTTCGATCATCACGGCGATTTTGATCGTGCTGGCAGTGCGCACGCGTTCGTCGCCGTTGAAAGAATAGGTTTCGCCACTGTCGAGGTTCTTCGCGTAAAGAAAAACTTTGCCTTTGAAAGGAGCGATTTCGGCGCGAATCCGAGAGTCCAGTGAGTCTGTTTGCGCCGCGATTGAAGAAGCAACGACCAGCAACGCGACGCTTAGAAGCGAGAAACGGGAAATGATTTTCATGGGCGGCGGATATAACAAAAATGGCGCGGCCTGACAACCGATAAAGAAATAGCGGAGATAAACCACCCTTCCCGCTGAGATTCTTTTGGAGAAATCTCTCGGTAGGAAGGGCGGTTTACCCGCGCTTTGGATTTTCACGGAAAGTCTAATACCGCACGCGCACGCGATAGCTCAACGTCGCCTCACCGTCTTTCGCGACGGGCACGTTGAACTGCGCCGCGAATGCGGCAGTCTTCTTCGCTTCGAACGTCGATGAAATCATCTCCCAATCGCCGCCGATTGGCTCGTTCACAACCACCGTAATCGGACCATCTTTGTGGTTACGAATCTTGATCTCATAACCGTATTCATAGAGATGTCCGGACACGATGACTTTGTAATCGGTTTGCTTTCGCTCGGCCACAATGTCGAATGCGTCCCCGACTTTCACGCGCACATCTTCGTCTTTTGGCGTGTGTTCAATTCTGTCTTCGCCGATGAATTGCTGATTGCCCGTGGCGTCTTTTTTGTACAGCCGAATCGTCCCGGCCGGCAGAGGCATGCCGAGTTTGTTCTGCTGCGAGTTACGAAACTGAACGTAGACGCCGACCTTCTCTTTGATGGGCTGTCCGGGATTGTTGTAGTTCAAATAGTAGTAACGCTGACCGTTGATGACGAATTCTTTCTTTACATCGAAGCCCGCGGCTTCAAGCAACGACACCTGTTTGGTTTCGTTGTCGCGAATCGTCGTGGACCGCTGCAACGTGTACAGGTGATATTCGAAAAATCCCTGCTCTTTGAACTGAGATTCGTCAGACATCTCGCGTTTCGCGTTCATTGCACCGGCGATCGCGTAATCGCGTGCTTCGTTTACCCGGTTCACGTCACCGGCGACCAATTGCAGTCGCGCATCTTCAAACGTAGCGCCACTCGAGTTCATCAGCGTCACCCAACCCTGCACATCTCCTTTCGTGTCGTCGGCATTAACTACCAGAACATAGTCCGCTTTCCAGTTCATTCCGTTTGTCAGGTAGCTCGCTTCGATGGTTTGCGTGCCGGCGTCACGGTTCTCGACGTCCCAAACCAGCGTCGGCGTCGCAACCAGATTTTTCGGCACATCGGGGAAACGCATCTCAACGATGTTCGTCGGGTTAATGACGATTTGACCGTTGATGCGCCACACCTGTCCGGCGTTATTTGAAAGCAGTGTCGCCTGCACCGGCTCGAAAATTTCCGAGTTGTTTTGGTAACGCCTCAGCACCAGCGTGATTTCCTTGCCCACGAATTTGTCGAGCAGCTTCGCGGGATTTAGCAGGTCGTACTGATAATTCTGTTCAAGTATGCGCAGCGCCGCCGGCGACAGCAGCGAAGCAAGGTGCACTGTCTCAGGCCGAATTTGAGCAGTCACATCAGCGAATCGCAGTGCAATCCGGCCGGCCGGCAAATTCAGGCGGCGCGTCTCGCGCACCAGCCCAAGATTTGAGTTGTAAACCGTGATGTTAACTGACTGCCGATCACGAGCGGTCGTTGTCTGTTCGGATGTTTGCGCCAGAGCCACGCTCGCGCTGGTGAAACAAAAAGCAGTGCTCAGAACTAATGTTAGTAACCGTCTCATCCAACCTACCTCCAAGATGAATCGAACGCAGAAAACTGCGTTCACTGGGTAGAACGAATGGAATCGAATTGCTTGCGAGAAATGTTGGCGACGTAAGAAGGCGGTTAGTCTCCGGAACTGGGGCGCTGCCTGAATGATCTTCGCCGAATTGGTTTGCCCCTCCACTCCATCTTGCCAACCGTCACCGTATCGGGAGGTTCAAGCATGGGCTTTTTAACAGGTTCAGCTGTCATGCTACCCATCGTAATTTCGGCGTGCAAATTCAGCATGGAATCTTCTAGCATCCTTTCCCACCCACGAAAGGCAATAGTTCCGCCAAGTCCGGTGAAAAATCCAAACAACGTAGCGGCAACTGCATTCCTGACCCGCGAAATCCGGCGTCGTAGTGCACGCAAGCCTACTGGACAGTCTTGCGTAAGGATCGAACCGTCGCGCCGTCGATAAAACCTAACGCAGAGCCGTTGTTCGGACCCGGCAATCAACCGCTCGGCTTCGGCGCGAGTCATTGCCGACAAGTTGAAAACGTTAAGCTGGCAGTGACCGCAAAAGCGCACGCGGTCGTTACCAACCATTGTGTCCCAGTCCGCCATACAGGGGCTGGCGACCTTTACCTTCGACAATGGATCTGAGAACCGTCGCATGATTCGATCTATGAATTAGACGTCGCATACACTTGAGTATTCCCGACGTCATTTACTTGAACGACAAAACTGCCCCGGCTTGCAGCTCACGATCGCAATTGGTACGTTTGACGCATTAAATGGATCAGCGCAACAGACGAAGAGTCGTGATCACAACTTCCGGCGAGCACGAGCGACGCGTCGTTCGACCGCGGAGCGCGCAAAGGCCGGGTCCGCGCGAATGGGTGCTTGCACTGGTTGTCATCGGCGCGGCGGGTTTGGCTACGTTCCTCGCGCTCTTTCTGACGAGTCGGCCGTACGATCCAATGAACTCGACCGTTCAGCCGCAGCAGTCTGTGCCAGTAGGCCAGTTACAGCTTCAGCCAACACCGACGCCTTCGCCCTCTCAAACTCCGACTGCCAAACCGACGGCCGGCGTTGCACCTGAACCATCTGTCGAAGCTGCAACGCCACCACCCGATGACGCGACGATCCAACAAGAGATCGAGCAAGCCCTTCACTCTGATTCTGCGCTCACAGATCTTGACATCAGCACGATTGTCGAAACGGGTCGAGTGACGATTATCGGCTCAGTACGATCGCCGGAACTGAAGCAGCGGGTCGCGCGTGCCATCCGCGGAATCAAAGGCGTCACCGCGATTGATAATCAATTGGTGGTGATTGAAGCGACACCCTAAGAAAGGGTGTAGGCCGTAGGGTGTTGGGGTCGGTGTCGGGTGTTGGGTGTCGGGTGTTGGGTGCCGGGTATCAGGTATTAGCTGCCGGGGCCTGGGCGCCAGAAGCCGATCCGATGCTGATACCTGACACCCGACACCTGATACCTGACCCCCAACACCATATCCCCTCGCCACTCCGTCCAACCGCTGCTAAGATACTCGCAACGAAAATTTCCTGAGCTTTTTTGAAGGTTTTATTGATGCTGAAGAAACTATTTACCAGTTTGTTGATGTTGAGGGCCACCCTGGCCGTCGTCGGATCCGTCTCCGCTGGGCGGGCC
>JBKPPE010000104.1:0-3318 GCA_046733375.1 Acidobacteriota bacterium
TTCGGACTCTTTCACTTTAAAGTGCACAAAGAACGCCAAAAGCGCCGGCAAGGCTCCGACAAAAAATAGCGGGCGCCAACCCCACTTTGGTAGGACGGCGAGCGAACACACAGCCGCCAACAGGTATCCGGTGGCATACCCTTCCTGCAACAAGCCTGAGAGAACTCCCCGTCGCTTGCGGGGCACTTTCTCCATCGCTAGCGAGGCGCCCACACCCCACTGCGCGCCCATCCCGATACCAAACAGTGCACGCAGCACCATAAAGCTGGAATAATTTGGGGCTAATCCAGTCAGGAGCTCAATAACTGAGTAATAAACGAGGTTGAGCATTAGGGGTAAGCGTCGGCCGTAACGATCCGACAGCAACCCAAAAATGAGCGCGCCGACGGGTCGAAAACCGAGCGTCAGCGCTATGGACAATGCGATTTCTTTGTCGGTGCGATGAAACTCTTTGGCGATCGTCGTCAGCGAGACGACTATGAGAAAAAAGTCGAACGCGACGAAGGTCCAGCCGAGAAATCCGGCCATCAGTGCGGCTCGATGGCCTTCCGGGGCGACGGGCTTTGTCGATTGCTGCATCTAAGGCTTACGAAAACTGAAGGTATGCAGAGCCGCCGCATAGTAAACGCTGCCCGTGGTTCATACAAGCTGATTCTTCGCTTACAATTTCGTCGAGATTCCGATGCCGACTAGCAACCCGCCCAAGATTCCGTCCGGCGAAATAACTCCGGAACAGGTCTACTTCAACCGCCGCATGTTCATGCGCGGCGCGGTACTCGTCGGTTCTGTCGCGGCGACTGGATTCTTGTATCGCCGACTCAATCCACCTTCCGCGGTCACCGAAGAGCGGCCGAAGATTGGCGTACTCGTCACGCCGCCGACTGATGAAGCAATGCGTAAAGGTTTTCGCACTGATGAGGCTCTCACGCCTCTCGCCGACATCACGAACTACAACAATTTTTACGAGTTCGATACAGAGAAGCGCGGCGTGGCGTCAGCAGCGCGAAATTTTGTCACGCGGCCGTGGCAAGTGAACGTTGACGGTCTAGTTAACAAGCCAAAGACGTTCGACTTGGACGATTTACTGAAACTGGCGCCACAGGAAGAGCGCATCTATCGTCTGCGGTGCGTTGAGGGCTGGTCGATGGTAATCCCGTGGGTCGGTTTTCCGTTGAACGCGCTGCTCAAAGAGGTTGACCCGCTTTCGTCGGCAAAGTACGTCGCATTCCAAACGCTTCTGGATCTCAACCGCATGCCGAATCAAACGACGGGCGTGCTTGATTGGCCGTACGTCGAAGGCCTGCGCTTGGACGAAGCAACGCATCCGCTCACGATTTTGGCGACAGGACTGTACGGCCAGACGCTGCCGCCGCAGGATGGCGCGCCAATTCGACTCGTTGTGCCGTGGAAATATGGAATCAAGAGCATTAAATCGATCGTGAAAATCACTCTGGTCGCCGATCAACCGCCAATGACCTGGAATATCGAGTCGCCGAACGAGTACGGCTTTTATTCCAACGTGAATCCCAACGTCGATCATCCACGATGGAGCCAGCGATACGAGCATCGCATTGGCGAATTCGGCTCGCGTCCCACGCTTCTGTTTAATGGATATGCTGAGCAAGTCGGGCATTTGTACGACGGGATGGATTTACGCGCCAATTTTTGACGTGATGAGTCAATGAAAGACACACGGTTCGCCAAGCTCGTCCTATTCATCAACAGCCTTGTGCCGCTGACGCTTTTGCTGTGGGACGTGTGGCGCAAAAACGTCGGTGCCAATCCGCTCGAATTCGTGACCCGGACGACAGGCATGCTGACGCTCGTGTTTTTGTTTATCACGCTGGCTGTCAGCCCTCTCCGACGCATTCTTGGGCTGAATTGGATGATTAAGTTTCGCCGCATGCTGGGATTGTTTGCTTTTTTTTACGGCTGTTTGCACTTTCTAACGTACCTCGCCTTTGACCGTTTCTTCCGGCTGACGACGATTCCAGGCGACATCGCTGGGCGAAGGTTCATCGCGGTCGGCATGGCGGCGTTTTTCCTAATGCTCCCGCTGGCGATTACATCTACCGATGCGATGATCAAACGCCTCGGTGGCAAAAGCTGGGCGCGGTTGCATCGCGTCGTTTATGCGGCAGGAGTTTTGGGTGTGCTGCATTACTACATGCTGGTAAAATCGGACGTGCGACTGCCAATAACCTTTGCATTTCTTTTAGTGGTGTTGTTGGGATTCAGAGCTTTCGTCAATTATCACCAGGCACGTAGCCAATCCCGACCGGCATGAATCGAACCTCATGAATGACGAAAAACGAGCAAGTGACCGCGTGGCTACGAACCTTCCTGCCAGATGGCACGGTGTCTCTGGTGCGCACGAGGGCCGCATTGAAGACCTCAGCCCCACTGGCTGTTTCGTGAATACGACCGGTTCAGTAGATGTCGGTGAAATGGTGAGCCTTTTGATCCAACTACCGTCTGGCGCATGGCTACCATTACGCGGGCGAGTTGCGGTTTCTCACCAGATGACGGGCTTTAGCGTGGCTTTCGCCATCGACGATGACAAGCTGCGCCAACAGTTGAACGAGCTGATTGCTGCTCAAAATCACTCGCGATAGCTACATGGTCGATCCCACCCAACGCTTCACTAATCGCGTCGAAAATTACCTCAAGTACCGTCCGCGATATCCCCCAAAGATTATTCCGCTGCTGGAGAAAGAATGCGGCCTCACAAGAGATTCACTCATCGCTGATATCGGGTCCGGTACAGGCTTTCTCAGCGAACTCTTTCTGCAAAATGGAAACCGGGTTTGTGGTGTCGAGCCGAATGCCGAAATGCGCGCCGCCGGCGAGCGACTGCTTGTGCAGTACCCAAACTTCACCAGCATCGAAGCTACTGCCGAGAACACGACGCTCGCGCAAGGCTCTGTCGATTTCGTTACGGCCGGGCAAGCATTCCACTGGTTCGATCGCGAAAAGACGCGATCGGAATTCGCACGGATCCTCAAGCCAAACGGTTGGGTGGTAATTGTTTGGAATGGCTACGAACCCGCGGGGACGCCGCCGCTGAAGGGGTATCACGAAGCGCTATTGCGCTATGGCACCGACTATCGCGACGTGCACCGCGAAATCGAGGATATGCAGATCGACAAGTTTTTCGGGCCAGGCGAGTACAAGACTGCCCACTTCGACTTCCACCAATTTTTTGACTTTGAAGGATTTAAAGGCCGGACCCTGTCAGCATCATACGCACCGCAACCGGGCGAACCGAACTATGAACCGATGATCAAGGAACTTCGGGAAGTCTTTGAAGCAAACCAG
>JBKPPE010000105.1:0-3410 GCA_046733375.1 Acidobacteriota bacterium
ACCGGCCACCGCATAGAAACTCGCGAAAGCCGGTCGTTCTGAATACTCTGCTACTCCGACTGATGAGTCGGATTCAAACACTGTTTCTAACGCAGGGGACATCCTTTCACGATCTTCGCTTAAGTAGTAACGCCGCTGTCCGTGACCTGAAAGAACGTTGTTGCTTCCAGCACATCCACCGGTAAGGAAATTTCGGGGGGCACAAACTTCTTACGATTCGACGTTGATTCTTCGACGGGTTCGGATTGGCTGTCGCAAATCTTGACTGCGTCCGGAGCTACATTTGCCCTATCCACGTTGTTTCCTCCTGAAGTTTAAACCCTAAGTGGTCTATCGGCCCCTGTAACTCCTGCAAACTCGCGAAAAAGGCTGAAGTTATCCCGTACTGGGGGCGAGGATTCTACGACTTTTTATCGTGCCCCACAAGTACTAATCGCAGCGGCCGCCGCTCTTGCGTCATCAAGTCGGCCCGCAGGTACAGCCGGATGTGCTGACTCAATTGTTGCACCGCCGACTCAACTGAGGCTTTCTGAATGTTAACCGAGATCGGGTCGACAATTTCATCAGTAACCTGCAACGGGATTCCCAGTTCATTTGCAATCGCATAAAGAACGACTACGAGAGGTTGGCTCTTGGCAATCACACTTAACTCACCTTTCTCATATTTGACCTTGAGTTCCTGCTCTTTGTCGTCTTTGTCATTGGCCTCGCCAGTGTCTTCCGTGTCTCCTTCAACAACGATCACGTCAGAGTTGCCTTTCACCACAGCATTTTCTGCCGGTGGTGATTCATTGTATCCCTGCAAATAAATTCCGACTGGTCGCTGAGTCTTACCGGGAGCCGTATCGATCTCGTAGTCGATAAACACTTGAGGAGCTAACTGCTGCAGCGCCGGCTCGAGCACAAGATCGCTAAAATTCACGGTCACGCGATGCTTCTGGATGATCGGCGTGACCGCGATGGGAATCCGCAAGCGTTTCGAGAGTTCCGCCGCGATCTCTTTCACCGTCGCGTCCTGGGCCTTAAGTGTAATGCCGATAATCTGATCCTCGGTGACACTCAAGGTGAACGGCGGTTTTGCTTCTTTGGGCGGCTGCCCACTTTGGTTCGGCGCGTTGTTCGATTCTGTCTTTTCTACCGGTTTGGTTTCTGTGCCCGCCGCAGCTGAACTGGCGGTTTGACTAAGCCCAACGACACTTGCTGCGGCGATCACCACGACCGATAGCGTCAGTTCGACGAAGACCGGCAAAGAAGGGAAAAACTTCTTCTTAATAAGGCGGTTGGATCGAAACATTGATAATCCCGACAGGCGAATGTTATTTGGCAACCTATCATACAAGTGAAAATCGGGTCAATTTTGTTTGCTCGCCGGTAGTGTCCTAAGTTCAGTTGACTCGGCGTTCCTCTGCGAAAACGTCCGAATCCTCTGCGGTTTCTGCTTTTGTTTTGAACTTAACCGCAGAGAAACAAACCGAGGACTTCAGAGGAAGCAGAGAAAAATTAATTTGGGACACCACCGTGCGCGTCCCGTCATTTTGTGGGCCGCGAGCGACGCGATCAGCGAATATTCAATGCTGGCGCAACGCGGAATGCAACAACCGAAGCGGTCTTAAGAAGTAATAGATGAAGTGCAGACGGGGCCGTAACCGAACCGCGTCCAAATCACTGTCGGTAGGCGCGAATAAAAATCGGCCATATCTGATGCGGCTGCGCCAGCCGCTGCGAATTAGCAGATTAAAACGAATGACCGTCCAAAACGGGACCGAAGACTGTTCAGGTCCGTCGAACAGTCGCGCACGGATTTGTTCACAAATCGGTTCGATGCGTTTGTCGCGCGTGATCGCAGTGGCGAGAACTTCTGGCAAATTCGTGCCCAGCAGCCGTGCGGCGAGCGCTGGTCCCAGTAGAAACATTCTCTCGGCGTTTGCCCGCGCGGCTCGTTCACACAACTTTGACCAATTAACTGCCTGGTTATTCGTGATCAGTCGATCGATGTCACAAATCCAGGCGAGCCGCTGCCAAATATGTCGTGACCCGTGCACGCACAATGCGAACAACAGGTCTTCGGTTGAGAGTGTCTTCAGTGTGCGACCATTCAATTCCACCGTTGAAAGACTTTCCCAGAATTCCTCAGCGGTGACGGTTGCAGCGAACAGTTCAGACGAAACCTGCCAATGCAATTCAACGATGACACGCCCGTAAGTGAATTGCAGATTATGTTGCGTGCGCAGAAGCACCGCCTGTTGCTCAGCAGTCAAGTCTCGTGACGATACATAGCCGCTCTGCGTGAGCACTTCAATCGCGCGCGCCATGTCCGCGCGCCGCACGATTAAATCAAGATCGACAAACCGGCGCAGGTTTAGATCTCCGTAAGCAAGCATTGCCAGCGCTGGACCCTTGAAGACGATTGCCTCAACACCCTGGCTTGCAAATCGATCGAGCAGCGTGGTGAGCTCATCAACAAAGATCAGGTTCCGTGCCGCGTTCTCCTGATAATCTTTTTTGAATCGTTGTAGGACGTCGGAAGGAACCTGATCTTTCATCAGGACGTCCAACTGACGATAAACGATCGGCACGAGAGAATGCCGGCGCGCAAGACGATAAAAATAGTCCCAGTCGAATCCATTCGCGACGAGCTGCTGCAGTTCTTCGTGTTGCCGCTTTGCGAGATCCGGGCGCGCACACAGCAATAGTGCAGATGATTCGCGTTGTTTCTGCCGCGCACTCATTCGTTGACTTTCAAAACAGCCAGAAATGCTTCCTGCGGAATCTCCACACGGCCGACTTTCTTCATCCGCTTCTTGCCTTCCTTCTGCTTCTCGAGCAGCTTGCGTTTACGCGTGATGTCGCCGCCATAGCATTTTGCGATCACGTTCTTGCCCATTGCTTTCACAGTTTCGCGCGCGATGACTTTGTTGCCGATGGCGGCCTGGATCGGCACTTCGAAAAGTTGGCGCGGAATCAACTGCTTCATTTTTTCAGCCAGCGCGCGTCCTTTCACTGCCGCGGTGTCGCGATGCATGATCAGCGAAAGCGCATCGACCGGTTCACCGGCAACCAAAATGTCGAGCTTCACCAGGTCGCTCTCGCGGAAGCCTTCCAGGTTGTAATCCAGGGACGCATAGCCGCGCGAGACTGATTTCAAACGATCGTAGAAGTCGAGCACTATCTCGTTTAAGGGCAGTTCGTAGGTCAGCATTACGCGATTCGACGCGATATATTCAAAGCCCTTTTGCGTGCCGCGCTTTTCCTCCAACAGCGGCAGGATGCCTCCGAGATATTCGTCCGGCGTCAGAATTACGGCACGAATCACCGGCTCTTCGATCTTCGTGATGCGCACAGCTTCGGGCATCTTCGCGGGCGAGTCGATTTCGGTAGTCGCTCCATCAGTGGTCGTCACTAAATAACGG
>JBKPPE010000106.1:0-2359 GCA_046733375.1 Acidobacteriota bacterium
AGAAAAGTTTGGTGAAGACGAATCGCATGCTTCGGGTGTCGGGTGTCAGTTCGGGTGACGCGTGTCGGGTGTCGGGTGTCGGGTGTCAGGTGACGGAAGTCAGTTTAGTCTGACGGCGGCAACTGACACCCGATACCTGATACCTATCTACCGACACCTGATACCCAAAACCTGACACCTCACCTGGGCACTTCGGCAGATTGCAAAATATCTGTAATTACCGAATCCGGTGTCGCGCCGTCGAGTTCCGCTTCCGCGCGCAACGTCAAACGATGGCGGAGCGCCGGTCGCGCGATGTCGCGCACATCATCAGGTGTTGAAAAATCTCGTCCGCGAATCGCTGAAAGAGCTTTCGCACACAGCAGCAAAGCGACGGCCGCGCGCGGGCTGGCGCCGTAATGCACCGCGGCGTGATCGCGCGTGCGACGAACAATATCCACTATGTAGCGTTGGACGCCCGGCTCGACCCGCATATTTCGTACTTCCGCGCGACAGCGGGAAATCGCCTCGACCTCGGCCAGCGGATGAATCTCCACTTGATCCAATCGCCGCGCATTGAATCCTGCATCCCAACGAGCCACGACTTGATGCTCTTCATCTGCCGACGGGTATGGCAAAAGAATCTTCAGCAGAAAACGATCGAGCTGCGCTTCAGGTAACGGATACGTGCCTTCGTATTCGATCGGATTTTCGGTGGCGAGCACCGTGAAGATTGGCGAGAGCGCGTAGGCCTCTCCATCGATCGTCACTTGCCGTTCTTCCATTGCTTCGAGCAACGCGGCTTGCGTTTTTGGCGGTGTACGATTGATTTCGTCGGCCAACAGAATATCCGTGAAGACCGGCCCGCGGCGCAGACTGAAACTGGACGACGCCATGTTGAAGACATTCGTGCCCGTAATGTCTGAAGGCATCAAATCCGGCGTGAACTGAATTCGTCCGAAACCCGCGTTGATGATGCGCGAGAGCGTCTTGACCGTCAGCGTTTTGGCCGTGCCGGGCACGCCTTCGATCAATGCGTGACCTTCGGCGAGCAATGCGACAAGGATCTGCTCGATCGGCTCCGACTGACCAACGATGACTTTGCCGAGTTCAGTGGTGATGTGCGTGATGGTGTTGGAAACGTATTCAGGCATCGGTTGAATCGCGATTACTTCGAGTTGAAGTGTTAGAACTTTGTACTCAGTGCTTGGTACTTTGAATAGCTGGCGAAAGTACGAAGGTCAAAGCACAAAGATCAGTTTTTTTCGCTTGCCTGGCGCGCGTCACGCGCACGCGTGCGCAGGCCGAGGGCTGATTCAATTTCGCGCAGACGTTGCGCCATCCGCAAGGTGTCTCGCGCGCTGGTGGCTGCGCCGTTGATCGTGTCTTCACAGTTTCGCATCAACGTTTCCAGTTCCTGCTGACTGATGCCGGAACGCATCGCCACACGTCTGGCAATCTCCGCGCGTGGACTACTGTTACTCAAACCGGCATAGCGCACGAGCACGCGGCGAACGCGGGCGTAGATGTTTTCAAGCGCCAGATCATGCGCCTTAGCGCGTTGCTGCAGTTCAGCCATTGAGGCGACAAACTCGAGCTTTGATCGCCGATCGACAAACGGCAGCGGCAACGGCCGGCCAAAGCGACGCCCTTGCGACCACACGATGGCGACTCCGATCAGCGCCAGTTGCGCACAGATCGCCATCACGGGTGTTCCGGAAAAATATTGAAACAGTGCGTTCTGGGTCGCAGCCCGTCCCTGGTGAAATTCGTCGAACGCGATCAAACCTCCGCCCGCGGCGACAACGTTCACCGCCAGCAGAAGATTGTCGGCGCGCCCGATGCCATTGTTCGCGACGATGTACGGATCAGAAAGCAGCACAACTCGTCCGGCGCCGTACGGATAATCCACCAGCAGCCCGCCATGCTCGTTGCGCAAATGTACAACTGGAGCTTGAGAAACTTTGTCCACGCTTCGGTCGTAAGTGCTGCCACCTTCCGGTTTGAGCGGCGGCTCGTACTCCCCTGAAGCGTAATCTTCGTCGTCCGGCGTGGGTGTAGCGGTGGGCGCCTCAGCCGCTTTGGTCCGGGAGATCGTCATGGCGCCCATGAATCGCGACGGCATCACGGATTCCACGTTGCGCGACATCGCGGTCGGCTGGGCCGGACCGACCGGCGACATTCCAGTCGTCATCTGCTCGAAGTTGTTTGGGTCGAGTTCGCTCCACGGATAACTGACAGCCTGCGCACTGATAGTCCAATCGTCCGCGGGAACGACTAAACGATGGTCGAGATAACGGTCGATGATTACCAGCCGGCCTCCCGCTTCGACCCAGCGCAGTAACTCTTGGGTTTCGCGCTTCGAATAGCCCACTTGCAC
>JBKPPE010000107.1:0-2212 GCA_046733375.1 Acidobacteriota bacterium
GTCCAGGATATTGTCGAGTTCTTTGTTGTCCATGATCTCTCCCAGGATGATTTCCCTATCGGTCGTTTAAATGCTTTTGCAAATAGCTGCCAATCTCTTTCCGTAAGCGCGTGCGCGCTCGGTGTAACGTAACGCCCACGACGAGCGCCGAAGTTTTCATGATCTGTGCGATCTCGCCGTTGTCGTATCCCTCGAAGTAACGCAACGCGAACATTTGGCCCGCGGTGGGCGCCAGCTTGGAGACGGCGACCCGAATGAACTCGCGTAGCTCGCGATCTTCGTGACTCGATGCCGGATTCGGCGAAACAAAGTCGAGGACCGCACCGTCACTCTCCAGATCGTCGATCGCGACCAGCCGCGAACGCTTGCGTGCGCGCAACAAATCGAGCGATGCATTCACCGCGGCGCGGGCGAAATAACTGTCTGGATTTTCAGGAACGGCAAACGGCTCTGTGCCGCGCGCCAGTCGCAGGAACACAGTCTGCAAAACGTCTTCGGCGTCAGCCGCGCTGCCGGTCACCCGATAAGCCACGCGGAACACGCGATCGTGATGCCGCTCGAACATATTCTCGAGATTGGCAGATGCGGGTTCCTGCATAGTGGGTTCGTGACGCCTGGGTGCGGTTGAAGTAGCTGCGAAATCAGCGGTTTTGAGCGGTTTGACGGCGGCCAGCATGTGATTCTCGAAAATCCTTCCGCCCGTAAAACGCCCGAAACACGCGCATTATTAACACTGTTACGAGAAAACTCTCGAACAAAGTTGCAGACGCCCTGTTTTGAGGGCCTTTTGACGTGCTCTGGACTGATTCTTATAGTTAAGAAACCGTGACACCCCAAGCATTTAGCGGCTGGCCGTTGTCTCCCGCGGCATTTCTTCTTCAGGATGGGCTGAGCGCGATCAGCCGCGTCTGGCATTACCTCAATCAGTATTACGAGATAGGCAGCGTCAAGATCTCGGTTACGAGCGTCGTCGAAGGCGTGTTAGTGCTGGTTACGACGGTCTTTCTTTCCCGGATCCTGAGCCGATTGCTACAGCGCCGGATTGCCAAGCGCGCATATCTCGATCCCGGATTGCAATACACGCTCGGCCGTCTGACGCAGTATGTGATCTTCATCCTGGGAGTTTTACTTGCGATCAAAATCGCATCGCCGACCATTGATCTCACTTCAATCGCCGTCATCTTTACCGCGCTGTCAGTCGGCATCGGCTTTGGCTTGCAATACATTGCCGCCGATATCGCGTCAGGTTTCATTCTGCTGTTTGAGCGGCCAGTACGCGTTGGCGATCGCATCACGATCGGCGAGGACGAAGGCGATGTGCAGAGCATTAACCTGCGTACTACGGTCGTGGCCACAAACGATCGCGTCTCGATCATCGTTCCAAATTCGCGTCTGGTCAGTCAGCGGCTGATCAATTGGTCGTATGGTGATCCGCGGGCGCGCATCGCAATCCCCGTCGGCGTCGCAACCGATTCTGATATTGAGCTGGTGACGCAGACATTGCTCAGGGCCGCGGAAGATGTCGATAACGTCCTGCCAGATCCCCCGGCGAAAGTCCAGTTTCTAAAGTTTGGTGATTGGTCGCTCGATTTTCGTTTGCTGGTTTGGACCAACCGCCCGCGGCTGCACACGCAGATTCGCAGCGACATAAATTATCGAATCGAAAAACTCTTTCGCGAGGCCCGCATCGAGATTCCCTTTCCGCAAACGGAACTGCGTCTGCGGGATGGCGCAGCACTGCATTTGGATGCCGTTGACAAACTCGTAGGCAGTGACCGTTCGGGAGATTGACGCGCTCGGCTTGCCGGACGATGCCGGGCACGTTACGCTGTAACCGTCACTGAGTGACGATTCATTCAGTCATGCCCAAAGCCGCAACTAAAGGCACAAACACGCGCAATTCAACCACCGGCAAGCGCTCTTCAATTCTGCGGGCTGCCACCCGCGTCTTCGCGCGAAACGGGTATTTCAACTCCAAAGTCGCCGACATCGCGCGCGCCGCCGACGTCGCGGACGGCACGGTTTATCTCTACTTCAAGAGCAAGGAAGAGATTCTTCATTCGATTTTCGATCAGAACATTGCCGATGCGATCGCCGCGGCCCGCCGTCTGATCGAGAACGTGCGTGACCCACGTGAGAAACTGCGCCGCATCGCTTCCCTTCACCTTGAGCGTCTCGGCGCGGATCGCGATCTGGCCGTCGTGTTCCAGGT
>JBKPPE010000108.1:0-9549 GCA_046733375.1 Acidobacteriota bacterium
AACACAAACTGCTCAGAGAACTGCAGGACTCTAACGAACGATAACCAGGGTCACTTGCTCCCTTTCCCACTGAGACGGTTAGGGTGACGCCCCCCAACGCCTTGTTATCTTGATTCGGGTCTAGAGGCACTTCGCCTTAAGACATGTTAGAAGGCGCGGGAGTTCGCGGCATGCTTCGCAAGCCCCACCCCGGCCCTCTCCCAAAAGGAGAGGGAGAAACTTGTAGGCAGCACTTCTTCGCCGCGTTACAATCAGATGGATGAGCCTTTTGGCGATCGAGAACTACGTCGCCGTGCCGCTGCCGATAGCGTGCACGGCCGCCGGAATTCTCGGAGCAATAATCGGTAGTTTTCTCAACGTCGTCATTCATCGGGTTCCGCGCGAACAATCGATCGTCTTCCCCAATTCAGCCTGTCCGTCTTGCCACACCGCGCTGCGACCTTACGATAACATTCCCATTTTCAGCTTTCTGATCCTGCGCGGCCGGTGTCGCTTCTGCCGCAAGCCAATTTCAATTCGTTATCCAATCGTTGAGAGCCTGACAGCATTACTCTTCGTCGGAGTTGCATTACGCGATGGAACATCGTTCGCGCTGCCGTTCGACCTCGCGTTCGTCGCGGCACTGCTCGCGCTGATCTTCATCGACGCCGAGCACATGATTCTCCCGAATGTGATTACCTACCCGGGTATTCTGTTCGCGCTTTTGACGCGTATCGTGCTGCCTTATCTCGCCGGCCCCGCCCAATTCGATGACTTACCCGGTTTGATTATGAGATTGCCGCCGAACCTCTCGTTGTGGAGTGCTTCGCTGATCGGCGCGGGCATTGGCGCAGTTGTGGGTGGGGGTTCGCTCTGGTTGATGGGCTTTCTTTGGGAGAAGCTGCGCGGTGTCGAAGCGATGGGACTTGGCGACGTCAAGATGATGTTCATGGTCGGGGCGTATCTAGGGTGGCGGCTGGCGGCCCTGACCATTTTCGTGGGGGTCCTCTCAGGTTCGTTGATTGGAATCGCGATCATGATGAAGCGTGGCGAACGAAACATGAAGATGATGTTGCCCTTTGGCATTTTCCTTGGCATCGGCGCGATCGCGAGCTTGTTCTTCGGGCATTTCGTCGTCGAGTGGTACGCCTCGCAGTTTCGTTAGTAGGATGCGAATCAGTGGCAGACAACTTTCGCTCACGATCCTGGCGGCCGTTTTTTTGCTCGCGGCAGTCGTCGTCTTCGCGCTCTTTGTCGTCGCACCCAACACTGCCGACGTTTATCAACCATTCCTGCTCACGACATTCATCGTCGCGCTCTTCGTCAGTCTGGTTTGCATCGCGTGGCTGCTGCGCGGGATTCTGCGACCTTACAACCAACTAATCACAGAAGCCGAGCGCGCGCCGGTCGCGCACTTAACCAAGTCACAAAACGAAGCGGCCTTCGTGCTCGAAACATTTCAATCAGTTGTGGCGCAACTCCAGGCGCAGCAGCAGGAGTTGGAACGTCTCACTGCCGAAGCCAGCCAACGCGCCGACTCGGCCGAGCGTTTCAGCGAACGAGTCGTCGCGAGCATGCCGGCCGGTTTGATTGCCTTCGATCTCGCCGGCAAAGCTACCCTGGTTAACGCGCCGGCGCGCGCACTTTTTGACGGTCAAACGAATTTCGAGGGCGAACACTTTCGCACCATCTTTCGTGACATGCCCGCATTAGCAGACATGATTGATGCGTGCCTGCGAAGCGGACAAATCTTTCGTCGCGCAGAGATCGAATCCGTGAGCGAGACGAACCTGAAACGTCTGGGCGCTACGGTGGCACCGATCGATCCTTCGGCAACAGGTTCGAAAGGTGCCTTGTGCTTGATCACAGACATCACCGAAGTCACCCAACTGCGCGAGCAAGTCGCGCTGAAACGCAACCTCGAGAATCTAGGTGAGATGTCCGCGGGATTAGCGCATGAGTTCAAGAACGCCATGGCCGCGCTTCAGGGATACGCGCAGTTTTTGCAGCACGTCGACCACAATGAGCAGACGAAAGGCGCGGCCGATGCTTTAGTACAGGAAGTCAGAAACCTTTCCGAGATGACTACGGCGTTTCTAAATTTCGCCAAACCTCAACCACTCCAGCTTGACGACCTATCAGTTGGGGAAATCCTGTCTGACTGTGGGCGCGAGGTAAAACCGATCTACGAAAAAAGAAGAATAGAACTCGCAATCGAATCAGACGCGAAGGTGCCGAATGTCGATGCCGATCCGCGCATGCTGCGGCAGGCGCTGCTAAACGTTTTGCGCAATGCCGCCGAAGCGATTACGGATGAGACTGATAACCGGCAAGTTTCAGCCCGGATCACAACCGAGACGGTCAACGGCCAGCGCACAGCCGTCGTCACTATTCGCGACACAGGACCAGGCATTGCCCAAGCCCATCTGCAAAAAGTCTTTATCCCCTTCTTCACGACTAAGGCTTGCGGCCATGGTGTTGGCTTGCCGCTCGCCCACGGGATTATCACGCAGCACGGTGGCTCGTTGACGGCGGCGAATGCCCCGGAGGGTGGCGCAATATTCACGATTCGGCTGCCAGCGATTGAAACACGTGTCTGAACAAGACATGCGTTGCAGAAATCGGCTACAATCCCATCGATGAAACGCTCGGGAGTTGCAGACCTTCCGCTTCATGGCGGGCGTGTGCCCCAGTGGCTCGCGCAGCGCATGACTGCGCTCGGCACTGCGATTAGTGAGGCGATCGTCCTCGATTACGGTACGTCGGCATTTCTCTCGCGACTGAGCGATCCCTTCTGGTTTCAAGCGCTGGGCGCTGTCATGGGCATGGATTGGCATTCCTCGGGCGTCACCACTTCGGTGATGGGCGCGCTGAAGCGAGGCCTCGCGCCGCGCGCGAACGAACTGGGTAGTTACCTTTGCGGCGGACGCGGAAAGTTTTCCCGGAATACGCCGAATGAGTTGCGCGCCCTTGCGTATCGCCGAGGCTTTGATGGTGAAGCGCTGGTTCGCACGAGCCGACTCACAGCGCGCGTTGACAACAACGCGATCGCGGATGGATTTCAGATTTACCTGCACAGCTTTGTGGTGTCGGCCGATGGTGAATGGGCGGTGGTGCAGCAGGGCCTCAACGATCGAAGCGGAATGGCGCGACGTTATCACTGGCATTCTGCGGCCGTCCGGGATTTTGTCGCCGAACCACATACAGGAATCGTCGGCGAACACCAGGGCACTGTAATGAATCTTGTCGATGCAGACGCGAAGCCGGCGCAGCGGGCAATGCTTCAGATCGCAGGCGACGGCCCCGAAAGAACTTTAGGAAAAATGCGACATCTGAAGATGCCGGCACATCACGACGTGCGGGCTGAGGATGTCGATCTGAAGCGACTGGGCGCCGTGCTTGCCGTCGCTTACGATCGGGGTCTGCATGATTTTGCCGAGCTGCTCCTACTGGAAAAGCTTGGGCCCAGGACATTGCAATCGCTGGCGCTGGTGGCTGAAGTAATTCACGGAGCGCCCACGCGCTTCAATGATCCGGCTCGGTTTTCTTTTGCGCTCGGCGGCAAGGACGGGCACCCGTTTCCCGTGCCGTTGAAGACTTATGACGAGTCATTGCGTTTCCTGCGCACCGCATTGGATCGCGCGAAAAGCGTAACAACCCTGAGCGACAGCGATGGGCCGCCGCTTACCGAGCGACAATTTGGCAGAGAGAAACTTGACGCTTTACGCAGACTTGAGCGGTTCACACGCTCCATCGAAAAGCGACTGGCGCCGGTGGCTGACTTCGACGCCATCATTCAGCATGAGCGGGCAATTTCTCCATCACTCGATGGCCGCACCGTGATGGACGATAAGCGGGGCCGCAACTTCTTCATCGGCCACGGTCAACAGAAGCTTTTCTAAGGAATCAAGTTCGGCAAAAAAAAGCGGCGGGCTCTCTTGCAGAACCCGCCGCTACTTAATTTAAGCTGTCCGAACTCTTACTTCGGAGGCGTCTTGACGGTGACGATATTCGAATACGCCGAATCGCCATTCGTATTGGAGGCCCGCACGCGGTAGCGAAACCACGAATTACGCGACAAGCCTGTATCCGTATAGTTGGTAACATTAGAGCCTACCTGAGCAATCTGTCCGAAGTTTGTGCAGTTGTTTCCCGCACAACTTTCGATCTTGAATGCGGTTTCGTCGCCAGAGTTATCAGTCCATGACAGGCTGATGCTCGTTGACGAAGTTGCTGTGGCTGTCAGGTTGCTCGGCGCATTTGGCACGCCTGTAGGCGTCGGTGTAGGCGTGGGCGTCGCCGTCGGTGTTGGAGTCGGTGTTGGCGTCGGAGTGGGCGCTCCACCGCAACCAGGGAAACTAAACGAGCCGATACGCGTCCGCCAGTTGAAGCTCGTGGTCGACGCATAATACTCCGTCGTGTACCAGAAGGTGCAATCGTCCACCGGGTCAATAGTCATGTCGCTGTAATCGCCCCAACGGCTGCTGGTGCCAGTCTGGCTGCCAGTGCCCGCGAACAATGTGTTTTCACCCTGGGCCAGCGTGTTGAGCGGATCGGTAGCCAAACGACCGGCGTAGCGAATCTGCGGAAAGATTGTGGCGCTCGAAGCACTGTAACCGATTGCGATGTTCCCGCTACCGTCCATCGCGGCGCTACCCATCCATCGCCAGGTCGAGTCCGGTTGATAGGTGCTCTCCTGGAATTTTGCGACTGGCCCGCTGGTCACGTTGCGCAACTCGAACCAGCGAATGCCTGCTACTGAACCGGAACTCACGGTGTAATTCCCGACGACCGATTCGTGATCACCAAAGTTTCGATACGCAAGTCTGAACATCAGACGATCGCCGATGCCGTCTAACCTCGATGTCGTTCCGGATTGCGGCACACATGACCGCGTGCCTGCGCAAAGCGTTGTGAAACCTGCCGCTGCCGGACTGGCGAACAGAGTGAAGGATGAATTTGACGGCGTCGCAAAGTCCACGTGGAAATGGAACGTTCGGTAAGATCCGCCGCCCGGAAATTCGACAAACGTTGCCGGTGCCCCCGCTGGCGGAGGCGTTGAGCCATCGAGATCCGCGGGCAGATAAACTTCTTCGCCGGAGCCGCCGGTGATGCCAGTCGTTATGAACGTAGCCGGTTGCCCGTTGAGCATTTTCGCGCGATCAAACGCGAATGGCTGCGGGCCGAGGAACGCCGTGCCTGTCGAATTGAAGACGTTCATGCTCATGTAATACGCATCCGGCCAAACCCCCAGGTGCGGATAATCGAAGAAGTTGCTGCCGAGGTGGAATGCATAGCGAAAGTAACTGCCCGTGGCATCGCTCGTTGTTGAAACCGCAATGCATTCATCGGTCGGAACCGACACACCGGCAAACTGACTAATGATCCAACGACCCGCAATCTGATCGTACAACACAACGGGATCTCCTGAGCCGTTGTTTTGACAGACGCCGCCAAACCCCTGCCACAGAGTAGCAATGCCTGACGGTCCTAACTGCGACGCGCCAGACGTCTTGTCGAATACCTGGTAGCCTTCGTTGACGATCTGGACGTATTGGGTCGCGCCGACTTCGCCGTTTGTGTCTGGCGGCGCGCAGTTGCAGGCGACGCCGGGAAACGGAACGCCGTCAAAGTTCAAATCCGTGCCAGGCATTGCCGCCGTGATCGGCGCCATATCCGGAGTTTGGAGTGCCTCGTCCTTAACATCCTTGTGCGAATGCTTGACTCTAGGGTTCTCGTTAGCTTCTCGCTCCGGCTTGAAGGTCGCCGGTAACTGCTTCATGTCGCGCAGTGCCGGAGATTTATCGTTGTGCGTCGAATGTCCCACGACAACATTCGAGTTCCCCTGCGGTACCATTGATGCGGCTAGCGCTGCGCGCGCGCGCTTTGCCTCGATGACCTGCGGCAAGACCAGCACGGCCAATAACAGAAGAGTTCCCGCCAAAGTGACGAGAAGCTTGGTGAATTTCATCCTATCCTCCCCTTTACAGTCAGAAATGCATCAGCGGTGAAAAGGCTCTCCGGCATACCGGGCTGGAAGCAAGAGCTAATGCAGTGAATCATTATGAATTGCGGGCAAGCGCAAAGAATTTGCGAGTGAAAAACTACCACAGTCCGTAGAATTCTGACAAATTGTATTTTGCTTATAACATGATTTGCCAGCTACCCTGCTATAAATGCCCGAACTGCCGGACATTACGGTTTATCTTGAGGCGCTTGAAAAGCGCGTACTCGGCCAACAATTGGAGAAAGTTCAAATTGGCTCCCCTTTCCTGCTTCGTACTGCGGTATTCCCGGTGAACGTCATAGAAAATAAGCGTGTAGTCGCCCTACGCCGGGTCGGAAAAAGAATCTGCTTCGGGATGGAAGATGAGCTTTGGCTCGTACTCCATTTGATGATTGCAGGACGCTTGCACTGGAAAGATGCGGTCGCGCGAAAATCGGTTGTCAGGGCTCCGGCGAAAGCCGCATTCAAACTGCCGAAGAATCAGCTTGCGGTCTTCCAATTCGAAAACGGTTTGCTGTCACTTACGGAAGCGGGGACGCAGCGGCGCGCCTCCCTGCATCTTGTCAAAGGCGAAGCGGACCTTCACGCGCTGGATCGTGGCGGAGTAGAGCTGTTCGAAGACAATGACTTTATCGATCTCGCCACTTTCACCCGCGTCCTTCAATCTGAAAACCACACCCTCAAACGCGCCCTCACTGACCCACGGCTCTTCAGCGGAATCGGCAATGCCTATTCCGACGAAATCCTTTGGCATGCAAGACTGTCGCCGATCAAGCTCACGCAGAGGATGACTGCGGACGAGATTGAATGTCTTCACTCTGCGACACGCGACGCGCTATTGTTGTGGATTGAACGGTTACGCGAAGATGCCGGCAACGGTTTTCCCGAAAAGGTGACGGCATTTCGCAAAGACATGGCGGTGCACGGCCGGTATCGCGAGCCGTGTCCTCGTTGCGGCGCCAAGGTTCAACGTATTCGCTACGCTACGAACGAAACTAACTACTGTCCGAACTGCCAAACCGGCGGAAAGCTCCTCGCTGACCGAGCGCTGTCTCGTTTACTGCGCGAAGATTGGCCGAAAACCGCGGAAGAACTTGCCTAAAATGTTGCGGGTCGCTGCGGCAACTGACACGTCGCCCAATTCCGCTGGCGTATTGCCACGCAACGATCAACCTATCGCAACACAAGCCGGCGCCGATTGGGAAAGAATCTCTTGGACGCGTGCGCCGACGCCCGTGAAAACGGCCACTCCTGTTAGGCGCGCCGCAGTAAGCATCAGTTTCCCTAAAAATTTAAGGAGTATCAAAATGAGTAAGTACGCAGTTCGCAAGTTACATTTTTTCACTCTGCTTTCAGCTATGGTCATGGTCGTAGCAGCCGCCTCAAGCGGCGTGGCCCAAGTTTCGAATACCCGAACCGTCTCAGCCGAGAGTCGTGTTCACGCGGTTCCGAGCGGCGCGAAGATGAAGTTTCAGGGTGTCGTGATTAGTCGCGACGGCGATTCGTTCATCATCCGCGATCGCACGCGCACCGACTATCAAGTCCTGATCACAGACGACACGAGTGTGAAGACCTATGGCGGGTTCTTCAAAGGTGGCAAGAAATATCCGGTCACTGACATCCTGCGCGGGTTGATTGTCGAAGTCGAAGGCCGCGGCGATTCGCAAGGTCAGATTGTGGCCGACAAAATTCGGTTCCGAGAGTCAGATATGCGCGCCGCCCTCACGACCGACACGCGCGTAGGACCTGTCGAAGAAAATCAGCAGAAGATTGCCGGACAAATTGATGAGCTATACGCGGTCGCACAGGAAGCACGACAAGAGGTGACACGCGTCGATGAGCGCGTATCCGCTCTCGACGACTATGACACGACGGAAACCGTTGCTGTGACGTTCCGAGTGAACAGCGCCGTGCTGTCGCCGGAAGCCAAGCATGACCTTGATGACTTCGCCACCAAAGCGTTGGCTGGCAAGAACTACATGATTGAAATTGCCGGTCACACCGATTCAACCGGCGGCGAAGCCAAAAACATGCGATTGAGTCGCGCACGCGCCGAATCTGTCGTCGAATATCTCACGGTTAATCACCACATTCCGGCGCGCCGGTTCATCACACCGATGGGCTATGGCAAGTCATCCGCTGTCGCTGACAATTCGACAGCCGCCGGCCGGGCGCAAAACCGTCGCGTGGAAGTGAAGATGCTGGTCAATCGCGGGCTGAACAAAACCAACGTCTCAACCTCACGACCATAGTTCGCTGAGTTACGTTTTCCGTAGCGGCTTTGCCGCGCATTAGAGCCAGAGACCACTGCCCACGCACGAGTCTCTGGCTCGTTTTTCGTTTCGACGCGAAACAATTCAACATACTCATCCGTATCAAGCCTGAATTACGATTCGACGCTTGCCCGTCTCAAACAAACGCGTGTACGCTCGGGCGCGCCAGGGAGCAAGAAAGTGTCAACCAGTAGACGAAAATTTCTGAAGTTGTCTGCCCTTGCGGGCGGCAGTATTGGGTTAGGGGTGTTGGGTTCATCGCGAAGCCTTTCGGTTACGCCAAGTCTCGCGCCCAAGCCACTAAAGATTCTCATTCTCGGCGGCACTGGATTTACCGGCCCGTTCCAGGTCAAGTACGCCGTTAGTCGCGGCCATCAGGTGACCGTGTTCAATCGCGGCCGCACGCATCCGGGAATTCTTCCGAAAGAAGTTGAGCAATTAATTGGCGACCGCAATGGGCAACTGGACGCGCTGAAGGGCAGAAAGTGGGACGCCGTCATCGATGTGCCCACAACGATTCCCGTTTGGGTGCGCGATGCGGCGCAAATTCTGAAAGGCAACGTCGATCGTTATGTGTTCGTTTCGACGCTGTCGGTTTATTCCGACAACAGCAAGCCAGGAATGGATGAGAGCGGACCGCTCGCGAAATACGAAGGCGCGGATGCGATGAAAGAGACGCAGCAGACTTTGCGCGCTTCGAACATGATGCTGTACGCGCCGCTCAAAGTTGAGTCGGAAAAAGAAGCCGAGAAATGGTTTCCGGGCAAGACATTGATTGTGCGTCCCGGGCTGATCGTGGGACCTGGTGATGAAACCGATCGCTTCACGTATTGGCCAGTCCGCGTGGCGCGCGGCGGTGAAGTGCTGGCACCGGGCGATCCGAAAAAGGACACCGTGCAGTTTATCGACGCGCGCGACCTCGCGGAGTGGATCATTCGCATGGTCGAACAAGGCGCGACCGGGCCGTACAACGCAGTGGGTCCGAATTACAAACTGACAATCGGGCGCATGCTCGACGAGATCAAAGCGGCCACCAAATCCGACGCGCAGTTTACCTGGGCGGACGCCGATTTCCTGGAGGCGCAAAAGATCCATCCATGGTCGGACATGCCGGTGTGGGTTGCGCCGCGGGGCGACGAAGTGGGCTTCACGCAAATCAGCAACAAGAAAGCGCTCGCAAAAGGGCTGACATTTCGCTCGATAGGCGACACAACCCAGGCGACGCTCGAATGGTTCCGCAGCCAGCCGGCAGACAGGCAAGCCAAGCTGCGTTCGGGCATTACCCCAGAA
>JBKPPE010000109.1:0-3037 GCA_046733375.1 Acidobacteriota bacterium
CTGATCAAGAGCGCCTATCGCGTGCTTGGCCTCACCTCTTTTTTGACTGCCGGTGAGAAAGAGGTGCGCGCCTGGACGATTCGCCAGGGCTCGCGCGCCCAGGATGCGGCCGGCGCCATTCACTCAGACATCGCCCGCGGATTCATTCGCGCTGAGATTGTCAGTTATGACGATCTGATTCGAGTAGGTTCGTACGCCGCAGCCCGTGACCAGGGACTGCTGCGGCTGGAAGGAAAGGACTACATCATGCAGGAAGGCGATGTAGTGAATTTCAGGTTTAATGTTTAGTCGTTTACTTCAATACCGCGCGAATACCAACAATAATCAAATAAATTATCGCCACGACGACGGCGATCTTGATCAGCGCGATCGCCAGGCTCACCAGAAAGCCCAGAATTCCCAGCGCGACGCCGGCTGCCGCCAAAACCAGCGGGACGCCTACGGCCAGCACAAAGAGCGCCAGCAGAATCATTCCAACTATCTTCAAAACATCGGTAGCTTCTTTCATCGGGACAAATGGACCTTTCTACTTTTGCGGCTTCGTTCGCCGTCCTTTGCGGCTTGCGACAATTATACGAGGTCGCGGTCAGAATCGTTCCGTCGATTACTTGTTCGGGGGCAGCACAAACAAAAAGGCCGCCCAATCGGCGGCCTGCGAAGTAAAGCTTAAGTCCTGAACCAGGTTAAGGAACAAGCTGGATGACGCCAATTCGATGACCAGAGGGCTTAATGATCGTCGTCGTCGTCGCGCCCAGCGGTTCACTGGTTAGTAACAAACCGAAGTCCGGGAACGAAACGTCCGATTTGATTTCGGCTTCATTCCGACCCTTGACGTTGACGATCTGGCCCAGGTTCTGGAACTGGTTGTCGGCCGATACGGCCCAAAGAATATAAGCGGTATTCTTCGGCGCTTCTTTCAGATCGTGGAAAACCATTCTGACTTCAGTGGCGTTGGTTTTCTTGTTCGGCTCGATGAAGATGTTCGCTCGTGCACCTTCCATGGGACCGCTGAAATTAAGTTTCAGCTTGGTGTCGTCGCCTTTCTTGAAGTTAGGAATGCCGAGCATCGGCACGGCGTATTCAGAAGTCGGGCCAGCGACGGCGGCCACCGTCTCGCCGGTAGCACCCGAAAGTGGAATCACAGTGAGTCCCTGCGGCACCGCGCTGCGAAAGAAAATTTTCGTGTCAGCGTTGTAGGCCGTCAATGCGTCCTCACCCGATGAAAAGAGCATGAACCGCGTTAGCGGAGTCGTTGTGGTAAAAGTGCCCGCGCCACTTGCTATTGTAATCGGTCCGAGCAGCGAAACCGCTCCGGTTGGATCAACGGCGTACAAGTTAAGCGCCGACATGTCTGCCGGCAAGCCGGTCAGGTTTACTTTGATCGTGGTGCCGTCCGCGGCGCGCAAAATGGTTGCCGTACCGGTAGCGCCCGGTATGCCGACTGGATTCAAAGTCACAACCGTTTCTTTGCCGACCGGATATTCGACGATTGTGTAAGTGCCATCCGGATTCTGTACCGCTTGGGTTTTCGTTACGGTGGTTGTTTGGACTTGGCCGAAGCTCATTACGGCCATTGTGAATACGAGGAATGCTGCCCCGCACAGGGTAATGACAGTCTTTCTCATTAATGTACCTCCTTCAATAACCATGGTTTATGTCGGGGTTTGAGGTTGACGAAATTTCGAGCTTTATTGAGCAAGCAACGTGCCCGTCAGTTTTGTGCGATGGTCTTAGGTTGAATTGCGTTTAGCAGGACAGCGCGAAGTAAAGCGATACAGACACCCGTGTTCGCGATGTTCGGAAGGAGTTCAGTTTGAGAGGGTCGTATCGATGCAGAAATGGCCTGTTATCGCGTGATTACTCGAAGTTCATTGACCAGAGTTCGTCTTCCGTTCGGATCAGTTTCTACTGTGGTGTCCGTTCGAGCGGGAAGGCTTGGCGAAGGATTAGCTCGCCGCTGGGGCTCGACTCTCGTGATCAGTGGACCTGCAGCGGGCTCATCGTCGCGAATGAAGTACACGTTGTGCCGATAGCATTCAGTAGAGGGTGTTTGCCCGACGAGGATAGCAACGCGTTCGTGTTGCGGACAGACGCCGGTCGCCAATTGATCCGTGTCGGGATCAACTTCGACGATGTTGATGTCATCTGGTTGCACGAACGATTTCCCGCCCAGCTCGGGGCGAAGATCGATGACGGCTTTCATGAAGTCCATCCAAATCGGCAGTGCCGCCTCGCTGCCAGTCATGCCCAGTTGTCCGTTGTCGTCAAAACCAACCCAAACCGCGCAAACCAAATTCGGCGTGTAGCCCACGAACCAGCCGTCGCGCGACGTTCCGGTCTTTCCGGCAATCGCCGTCGTCTTGAGCAACTCACGAGCGCGAATCGCGGTGCCGTGATCAATGACGCCGTGCAGCATGTCAGTGATGATGAATGCGGTGCTGGGCCGAATCACTTGCGGCAGTGCCTCTGTGTCGCTGACTGTTTTCACGATGTGAGGTTCGACTCGTTTCCCGCCGTTAGCGAAAGACGCGTAAGCCGCCGCTATCTGTAGCGGCGTCACTTCAGTCGTGCCGAGCGCCAACGCCGGAAATGGTTCAGGGCGCGGCAATCCAAAGTCGCGCGCAACATTCGCTGTGCGCGCGAGACCGGTTTGGGTCGCGACTTCCACCGTCACCACATTCAAGGAATTGATCAGCCCGTCTCGCATCGGCACGTCACGCATCGAGAACCGTCCACCAAAGTTCGCCGGCCGATACTTTGCGCCACCGGCATAGGTGAATTCCTGTGGTGCGTCAGCAAACTTTTGCAGAGGCGACATTCCTGATTCGAGCGCGGCCGCATAAACGAATGGTTTGAAGACTGAGCCCGGCTGCCGCTTCGCATCGGTGGCCCGATTGAGCTGTGATTCAGCGTAATCACGACCGCCGATCATTGCGAGAACTTCACCCGTGCCTGGATCGAGCGCCACGAGTGCTGCCTGCGGTCTGGCGTTTGTGGGCGTGTAACTGTCGCCGAGCCGAGCCAGCTGCTTTTGCAC